>MEQK01000087.1 GCA_001770175.1 Bdellovibrionales bacterium RIFOXYD1_FULL_55_31
TGTTAATCGACTCTTTAATATCGAAGGCTTCTGGCTGACAGACCCTCCCTTCCGCAGCGCGCGCCTCATAAGGAAAGTCGCGTTTGTTGCCGGCAAGGGAGCTTCGTTTCTGAATGCTGCCTCCGCGATAGGATGCGATCTCATGATCACCGGTGAAGCCGGTTATCACGTTGCATTGGGAGGCGCGCGAGCAGGGATGATGGTTCTGGAGCTGGGGCATCGACAGAGTGAGAAGTTTTTCGTGCCGACGATCAAGGGCTGGCTTTCTGAGCTTGGCCTTCGGTCGGTCGGCCTTGATCAGGCAACCCAGAGACTTTCGACAGGAGGAAAGAAGTGACTCAACCCGTTCCCTTTAAAGAACAGCTCCGAGCTTTAGAACAACTCCAGGAATTGGATCTTAAGATCGATAGCTTGAAAAAGAATCAGGGAGCGCTCCCGGGTCTTCTCAAGACCCTCGACGATTCACTCCATCGCCTAAAGACGTCTGTTGACGTCAAGAAAAACGCGGCTTCTGAAATTGAGAAGCTGCAGCGCCAGGCGCAAGCGGCTCTCGATCTCAACAAGGATCGGCTTGCGCGATCCACGACGCGGCTTGAAGCGGTCCAGAATTCCCAGGAATATGCGGCCGTAAACAAGGAAATCGAGCAGCTCAATAAAATGAATGTCTCGCTCGAAGAGCAGATCAAGAAGACCTCGCTCGAACTCGACGGTGTGAACAAAGAGATTCAGACACTCACGACCGAGTACGAAAAAATCGAACTGGAACGAAAAGAAAAAGGCACCTCCGTGGCCGGGCAAAATACTCAGTTCGATTCAGAGATCGGCGTGCTCATGAAAGAACGGACCGCCTTTACGGCAAAAGTAGAGCGGCGGCTACTTGCTCAGTACGATCGCGTTCGCGCGGCACGAGGCGGGCTCGGGATTGTTCCCGCACTCGGAGGACGCTGCAAGGGCTGCAATATGATGGTACCGCCGCAGCTCTATAACATGATCCAGCGGGGCGCGGAGCTCCATTCCTGTCCGAGCTGTCACCGCATCCTCTATATCCCGGTGCCGGCCGGAGAGGCTGTCGCGACTGACAATGGCAAGAATTCCGAAGTGACGACGGGCTGAGCCCGGCGAACTGGAACGGCTTCAAAGCCGCTCTGAAGTGAGCGTAAGAACACAAAACCCCGGTCACCGAAAGGCGACCGGGGTTTTTTTATGTCAATTCAGCACCGGATCGGCGTGTGTCAAATCGACAACTGCGCGTTGAGAACGCCGTCTTTTTCGTTCATCGTCACCTTGAAGTCTTCGCGTTCGCAAATGTGCTTCATGGCTTTGTTGTCCGGCAGCATGACCGCAATCACGCGGGACATCTTCTTGTCCTTCGCGATCATGATTAGACGACGGAGCATTTCGTGTCCAACGCCTTGGCCCTGCATGGAATCGGTGACCTGGAGCGCGAAGATGGCTTCCTTCGTGCCTCGAACGAGGCTGAGCCGGCCGGCGGCGATCACTTCGTCGCCGTTCGTGCCCGTCTTCGTCGCGACGAGTGCCATCTCGTGATCGTAATCGATATGACACATCTTGATCAGGCGCTCGTGAGTGGTCCGCTCGTTCAAATTCAGGCGTTCCGCATAACGGGAGTAGACGCTTGCATCCGAAAGGGCCTTGTGGAAGGCGACCAGGAGCGGCTCGTCTTCGGGACGGATCGGCCGCAAGGTCACGGCCGTGCCGTTTTTGGTTTTCACTGACGACACGTACTGAGTGGGATAGCTCTGAATCGCCGGCTTCGGCAATTCAGCCGCCGTGGTTTTCTGGTCATAGACCACAACGCGCGCGTCGAGGGCCAGGATCATCTCAGGGCCGGCAATCATCGGGTTGATGTCGATTTCCTTGATCCACGGCTGATCCGTGACGAGCTGGCTGAACCGTACGAGGAGCTGCTCGAGCTTGTTCAGATCAACGGGCTTGCGTCCGCGAACGCCTTTGAGCGCTGTATAGACTTTCGTCTTTTCCATCATTCGGCGCGCGAGCGTCGTGTTCAACGGAGGAAGAGCGAGCGCACTGTCTTTGTAGACTTCGACGAGCTGGCCGCCCATTCCGAAGAGGAGCACCGGGCCGAACTGCGGGTCCTGGCTCGAGCCCAGGATGATTTCATAACCATCCAGTTTGATCATGGGCTGAACCGTGACACCGAGGAAGTGCTCGGCACCGACCTTCTCGCGGACCGACTTTTCGATATTTTTGAATGCGGCTCGCACGGAATCGGCTTCACGCAGGTTGAGTTGCACGCCGCCGACATCCGTCTTGTGGGTGATTGTTTCGGAATAGAGTTTCAGAACGACCGGGAAGCCGATTTCCGCAGCGAGCTTCACCGCTTCGCTTTCGTTCTTCGCGATCCGGGTGTCGACCGTGGGGATTCCATACATAGACAGGAGCTGCTTGGATTCATGCTCCGTCAGGATCGTACGGCCCGATGCCCGAACCTTGTTCACCATTTTCTCAGCCTCGGCTTTCGCGGTCGCGTCGCCGCCTTTCAGTTCCGCCGGGAGGGACGGGACTTCATAGAGGGACTGAATCGACTGGCTGTGCTTCCACATGTAGCTGAAAACCTTCGCGGCCGTATCGGGATACGGGAAAGTCGGGATTCCGGCCTTGTTCAGAATCTCCTCGCCTGCCGCGATATCCACGCCGCCCATCCAGCTCGCGAGGACCGGTTTACCTTCGAACGCCGCATAGGGTTTCAGGTGTTCGGCGGTCTGGGTGGGGTCCGTCATGGCCTGCGGGGTGAGAATCACGAGGAGGCCGTCGCTGTTCGCGTCTTTTGCGCCGATTTCGAGGGTCTTGGCGTAACGGACGGGATCGGCGTCGCCGAGAACGTCGAGCGGATTGCTATGGCTCCAGGCTGCCGGCAGAAACGTATTCAGCTGCTCGATTGTCTTCTGTGAAGGCGTGGCCAGCTCGCCTCCGCTGCTGATGAGGGCGTCCGTCGCGAGGACGCCGGGACCGCCGGCGTTCGTGACGATCGTCATTCGTGGACCTTTCGGGCGCGGCTGCTTCGAAAGCACTTCGGCCATGTAGAACAATTCGGCGATCGTGTTCACGCGCAGAACGCCACAGCGCTGGAAAGCGGCGTCGAGAACGTCATCGCTGCCGGTCAGCGAACCGGTATGGGAAGCGGCGGCCTTCGCGGCGGCCGACGTACGTCCCGCCTTGATCACGATAATCGGCTTGTTGAGCGCCACTTCACGGGCCGCGGCGAGAAAGGAGTTCGCGTTGCCGATGGTTTCCATGTAGATGACGATGCTCTTCGTGTTTGGATCATCGCCGAGATAATAAATGAGATCGCCCCAATCCACGTCAGCCATCGAACCGATCGACATGAATGAGCTGAATCCGACGTTTTCGCGGAAGCTCCAGTCGAGAACCGCGGTGCAGAGCGCGCCGCTTTGACTGATAAAGCCGACGTTTCCCGGCCGGGCGAGCGCAGTCGCGAAAGTCGCGTTCAGCCCGGTAATCGGTGACATGACTCCGAGACAGTTCGGGCCGATGACCCGGATTCCGCCGCGACGAGCGGCTGCAATGGTGTCCTGTTCGAGCTTGAGACCTTCGGGACCGGTTTCTTTGAAGCCCGCTGAAATGACGATGGCGCCTTTGACGCCGATCGCGACGCATTCTTCCATGACGGCGGGGACGGCTGTCGCCGGCGTGACGATGACCGCGAGGTCAATTTTGTCCGGGACTGCGCGAAGATCAGGATAGGCCTTGATTCCGAGGACGTTCGGCCGCTTGGGATTGATCGGATAGATCGTCCCGCCAAAGGAATTCGAAAGCAGATTCCAGAGAATCGTCCGGCCCACGCTGCCTTGCTTTTCGGTGGCACCAACGACGGCTACGGATTTCGGATGAAAAATCGAGTCGAGCGGGTTCTTTCCGGCTCGCAAATAGTCGTTCGATGGATCCGGGCTGATCGAGGTTTTTGGCGTGTTGGGGGGCTGACTCATAAAATGCTCCTCTGGTTTCGTGTCAGTGAGTAAAAGATGTTTTAAGGATGGATCCTGCTTAACATTCCCAAGGCTTACCAGGGTAGAAGATTTTGTCATGGCCGCATAGAACTTCTCCCGGGGAAGTGCTATGAACGGTATGCGCAGGACGGGCGATCGCTGGCGAACGGCTAAAACCGAACGCGGGAGGAAAGTCCGGGCTCCATTAAAGCAGGGTACTGGCTAACGGCCAGGCGTCTTCTTCGGAGGGCGACGGAAAGTGCAACAGAAAGTAAACCGCCGCGGGCTTTCGGGTTTCGCGGCAAGGGTGAAACGGCGGGGTAAGAGCCCACCGCGTCCACGGCGACGGGGACGGCACGGCAAACCCTACCTGGAGCAAGGCCAAATAGGGGAGCGATAAGGTCAGCTTGGCCGATGCTCCCGGGTAAGGCCGCTTGAGGGGCGTGGTAACACGCTTCCCAGAGGAATGGTCGCCTCCGTGACGCCTGAAAAGGCAGTCGCGAAGACAGAACCCGGCTTACAGTCCTGCGCAGAATTTAATATTCAGCTGCCCGATCCGGGGCTACCATTGAGAAATCATAGTTTCGCAGTTCAAAACTTCATGGAGGAAGTTTCATGCGCAGATCCGTCGGCGTTCTATTCAGCACCGCCCTAGTCACCTCTTCGCTGTTCGCGACCCAGGTTCAGGCAGCCCCAGAAAAGTACAAAGATGTCCGTGCGCTCCTGGCAAACCTCGCGGCCCGGTTCCCCGCTCACGCGAAAGTCGTCTCCATCGGTGATTCGGACGCTGGCCTGCCTATCGAGGGCCTCGCAATAGGGCAGGGCCCGGTTAAGAATCTCGTGGTAGCGACTCACCATGGGAATGAATACGGCTCAACTGAAGTTGCCAAAGCGCTTGCGACTTCCCTCGCCGAGAGCCCCATTTTGGGCCAGACGATTTATGTCATCCCGGTTCTGAATACGTCGGGTTACGATCTTCGCCAGCGATGGGAGAGAGTGAACGGCTCCTATTTCGATGCGAACCGGGATTATCCGGGGCCATGCGGAGGGGAGGGGCCATTCAAGCTCAAATCCACGGCCGCTTTGGCCCGGTTTATGGATCAGGAGCAGATTGTGTCTGTGGCGACCCTTCATACATGGTCTCCTGCCGTGGTCTACCCCTGGGGATTTTCGACCCATGATCTTTCGACCCCTTACGACGACCTCTTCCTTCAGCTGGCTCAGGCCGCGACTGTCGAAAGCAAGTATCAGGTGGGTAATTCCTCCGAGGTGATCTACCCGGCGAATGGGACTTTTGAGGACTACGCCTTCTGGAAACATGGGGCCTGGTCGCTGTTGTTCGAACTCGGATACACTCACACTCCGAACGATTCGGCCGTAAAGGAAATGATCCGGGTCAACGTCCCTGGGATTCGTCGGATGATGGAACAAGCCCCTCGTCAGCGAGCTGAGAAGCACGAGTTCACCGGCACCTGTGATCTTCGTCTGAAGATGCTGGATCGGCATGACGAGTAGAAACGCTTTTCTGTGAATTGCGCTTTGCGATAATTTATCTGAAGTGATAGAGGGCTTCTCATGAAAACGTGGGGAGTTTCCGATTCACTGAAGTTGTACAATATTGAGAACTGGGGCGACCAGTATTTCAGTATCAACCCGGCGGGTAATCTGACCGTTCACCCGAAACGTGGCGAAGGCCTCGGGATTGACCTCGCGAGTGTTGTTGAGGAGATCCGCGCTCAAGGAATGGGATTGCCAGTCCTGATCCGGTTCCAGGATATCATCCGACACAGAGTCGTGGCTCTCAATGAAGCATTCCGGAAATCGATTGCGGAATTTAATTATAAAGGGCGCTATCAGGGCGTCTACCCAATCAAAGTGAATCAGATGCGCGAAGTGGTCGAGGAGATCGTGGATGCCGGGCGGCCCTACGATTTTGGCCTCGAAGCCGGGTCGAAAGCCGAATTGACAGCGGTCGTGGCGATGAATCTTTCGCCCGATTCCCTCATTATATGTAACGGTTACAAAGACTACGCGTTTTTAAAGACCGCGCTGATGTCGCTCAAAGTCGGTAAGCGCGTCATCATCGTCATCGAGCGCTTGACTGAGCTCTATCAGATCCTCGCGATCGCCAAAGAAATCGGCGTTACTCCGCTCATTGGAATGAGAACCAAGCTCTCGACCAAAGGCAGCGGCAAATGGGAGTCGAGCGGCGGCGAGAACGCCAAGTTCGGTCTTACGACTCCCGAACTGCTCCATGCGATCAATGTCCTTCGGCAAGAAGGCCTGCAGGACAGTTTCAAGCTCCTTCATTTCCACATCGGTTCGCAGATAACGAACATCAAAACCATCAAGGAAGCGGTGAAAGAAGGAACGCGTGTTTATTCCAAACTTCGGCAGATGGGACTCAATATCGAGTTTATCGACGTTGGCGGTGGTTTGGGTGTTGATTACGACGGTTCGAGAACAAGCTTTGAGAGTAGCTCGATCAATTATTCGCTTGCGGAATATGTCAGCGCGGTCGTTTACTCGATTTCAGAGATCTGTCAGTCCGAAGAGGTTCCTGAGCCGAATATCGTATCCGAGAGCGGTCGGGCGATCGTGGCTCACCACTCCTGCCTCGTGGTGAATGTTTTTGGAAGCAACGAAGTCGGCGCGACGCCCTTCTCGTTGGAAGAGACTCCGGAAGAAGACGATGTCGTGAAGGAGATGCGGTACCTTTCCCAAAATCTCTCGCCGAAAAACGTACTGGAACATTTCCACGACGCTTTGCAGAGAAAAGAGGAAGCCCTGAGCATGTTCAAGCTGGGTTTCCTTTCCCTCGAGGACAAGGCTCGGGTCGAACACATTTTTTGGCAGATTTGCAAAGTGATCCACAAAAACGCAACGGGCCTGAAGTATGTTCCGGATGAAGTCGAAGCGCTTAACAAGCACCTCGCAGACGTTTACTTGTGCAATTTTTCTCTTTTTCAATCCATTCCGGACCACTGGGCTATTCAGCATTTGTTTCCGATCGCGCCGATTCATCGTTTGGACGAAGAACCCAGTCGCGCCGCCACTCTTGTCGACATCACCTGTGATTCGGACGGCAAGGTCAATAAGTTTATCGACCTGCGGGATATTCGCGACACCCTGACGCTTCACACCCTGAAGCAAAATGAGCCCTATTACCTTGGGTTTTTCCTGATGGGGGCTTACCAGGATATCATGGGCGACCTGCATAATCTCTTTGGCCGGGTCAATGAAGTCCACGTGTTTCTGGATGAAACGGAGCCGGGTGGTTATTACATCGAGGAAGTTATCAAAGGTAACAACATCGCGGGCGTCCTTTCATGGATCCAGTACAGCGCGACGGATCTCGAAAAGCGGGTCAAGGATCAGATCGATTCCAAGGTTCGCGAAGGGGCGATTAAGCCCAAAGAGGGTGTCGAGCTTCTGAGCTTCTATGAAAGCGTGCTTTACGGCTATACCTACGTGGATTTCGAGAAGCAGCCGCGTTCGATGCAGACACCGGATTCACGTGACGGACTTCCGGGCACTCAAATCGAGAAGCAGAATATTATCCCGAACAACAACAACTCGCAGATCTTGAACTGATCTGTGGATTCTCTGCTCAGCGTCTGCACACGACGCTGCAGGAGGGGTCCGTAAACCCCGTGTCACTCGCGCCGTCGCCACTGGCGCCGGTAAGCGTGCTTTTGCACTGAAGAACCGGTTCTGGCGGATCAAGGTAATTCAGGAAATCCTGGAAGAAGCTCCGGAGCGCGATCTCCAGCGACTCGTTGTCATAGGCCGGAATGCCGCGATCCATTGCGTGGCTTTTCCAGAGTTCATCGAAAACCCGGCGATCCGATTCTGTACGCATCTGCTCACGGGCTGATTTCACCATTTGAGCGAAGGAGGGGACCGCTTTCTCGCCTTCAAAGTAAGTGACGCCGTCCTTTTGCATCTCGCATTTGAGCCGTATTGATTTGTTTTCTCCATCGCGAATCGCGGGCACAAGAAGGTCTTTCATGCTATGGCCCGTTCGTCGGCTTAAGGCGTAGAAAAATGAATTCAGGGGAATGCCGTACTGGTGGGGGTCGATTTTCGAAATAAGGGAGCCGAACTTCCTGAGTTCCTTTTCTTCCGGCACGACGAGGGGTGAGCGGTCCATGGGCGGGATTGTCTTTTTCATGAAGTTGTCGCCACATATCCCTCTCGTACGTGAGTTGAGCTTTCCTTTCGTCTTCAGGGACTCACAGCATGCTTTGATTCTTCTGTTCGAGAAATAATTGTCAAAATACCCCATCGGGTAATCGTAAGATTGAAAGCGCATGATCCTCCGGGCGTTCGAGAGGCAACTCGGTAAATCATCTTCCTGCCCGATGATACGGCCCGTCGCGGCGAGTGCGACGAAATCCGCAAAAGTTTCTTGAAAAAGAGCGCCTGCGCTCAGGGCCTTAAGAACGGAGGGTAAACGTTCGTTCTTCTGAAACGTAAGATAGTGGCCGAGTTCATGCGTGTAAACGGAGGCGTTCGGACCCGTTCCGTTCCAAGGCGGTACGAAGCCAAGATGAATGTCCCCTTCCCACGAATAGGATGCGAAGGTTCCGAGCGCATGTGAAAAAAGATAGAACTTCAGGCCGTCGGGGAGAAGATCCAGCGGAGTCAGGTCGAAAAGTTCGGCGACTTGTTGATTGGATTTTCCCAGCGAGGTGATCGCTTCTTCAATTTCTGATGAAAGTTCACCGTTCGATTTTTCGCACTCGTCATCGCCGGCGGAATCGTTTCGCCCCGTCGCGATTACGAATTTCGAAATTTGATTGGCTTCGCACACCGGATGGGCGGCCCGGAGATCCATCGAAAAAACAGAAATGAAACCGGACAAGATGATCAGGACGGGATGCACACGGGTATCTCCAAGTTAGTTGACGACTTAGCCGACCAGAGAAATACCAGCGTTAACCCGGTGTGTCAAATCACTCAACTAGAATGATTTAGTTTCTTGAAAGTCGACGCCAAAGCTCCCAGATTTGCTGTGGTTTTTCAGCCCAGTGGTGGGGCTCCACTTCTTTCAGATGTTCCCGGTTGGCCAGAAGGTCCCAAGTCGCCGCGACCCCTTGCGCCCCTGCTCGGTGCGCCGCTCGGATGTCCACGGGGGAGTCGCCGATGAAAAGGATTTCGCTTGGTTCCATTCTCATTCTCTCAGCGGCGAGGAGCAGGCCTTCTGGCGATGGCTTGGGATGGTCAACGTGATCGTTGGCGATCACGGTAACGAAGTTCTCGAGCAAGTGATGATATTTCAAAATGATCTCGGTCGTGTTCCAGCTTCGTCCCGTGAAGATCGAGACAGGAACGTCCGCCGCCTTTACAGCGGAGAGCAGTTCGTCGATGCCCCGGTGCAGTGGGACCGCGTCGATATGTGTTTCGAGGTAACCACGGGAGGCCGCGTAAGCAGCTTCCGCGCGTTCAGGGCCGACGATTTGCGCAAAGATTTCGCCCTCTCCCGTTCCGAAGTACTTGATGAGTTCTTCGGGGGTGTGATGTTTCCCGCCCTGATTCATAATGCCGTGATTAAAGGCATCGAATGTAAGGGAAAGTGAGTCAACGAGCGTCCCGTCGAGATCAAAAACAATCCCTTTCAGGTTCTTCTTGGGCGGGCTGGTCATGGCATTTTCGGAGTTCATCATATAGAGTGCGAGTACTATGTTGCTCTCACACGTACCCGCTCATTTCAAGTCCCGCCGTGATGCTCTGATTCAATCACATCCAGGCGCCGTGTTCATCTTTCCGTCGAACAGCGAGGTTTTGCGTAACCCCGATGTGCCATACGGCTTCAGGCAAGAAAGTAACTTTTTTTACCTGACGGGTTTTGAGGAACCGGAATCTTTCCTGGTCTTGACGGCCGGCTCCGGAAGTGTCCCTTCGAAGATGGTGTTATTCGTGCGTCGGCGAGATGCCACTCGCGAGATGTGGGAAGGTGAGCGCTACGGAGTTGATGGCGCCCGTAACGTGTTTCAGGCAGACGATGCGTTCGTTACCGAGGAATTCGACAAAAAACTTCCCGAACTGCTCCAAGGAGCCGAGCGGATTTACTATCGGGTCGGTCTCAACGAGGCGATTGACCGCAGGGTGATCGCGCAGGTCGACGTTCACCGAGCGAGTGCCGGACGGAGCGGAAGATCCCTTCTTCCCATTTCCGATCCCAACGAAGCGCTCGCTGAAATGCGCCTTTTCAAGAGGTCGGAAGAGGTCGCCGCCCTCCGCAAGGCGAGCCAAGTATCGGCGCTCGCTCACAAGATGGCCATGACAGAGGTCCGACCGGGCATGAACGAGTTTGAGATCGAGGCGCTGATTGATTATTCTTTTCGCAGACACGGATGTCAGCGGGTCGGCTATGGCAGCATCGTCGCGGGCGGAAAAAACGCGACTTGCCTTCATTACCGCCTGAATAACCAGCCCCTCAAAGACAACGAGCTCCTCCTGATCGATGCGGGAGGCGAGTTTGATTATTACTGTTCCGATATTACGCGGACATTCCCGGTCGGACGTTCATTCACTGCCGCGCAAGCCAAGACTTATGACCTCGTTCTGCGCTCCCAAAAAGAAGCGATCGCGATGTCAAAACCGGGAACCACTCTCGCCGCCATTCATCAGCACGTCTGCGAGGTGATCACGGACGGGTTATTGTCATTGGGGCTCCTGAAGGGGAACCGGGAAGAAATTTTGAAATCAAACGGCTATTCCCGGTTCTATCCGCATCGCACCAGTCACTATCTCGGAATGGATGTGCATGATGTCGGGCTCTACATCACGAAGTCGGGCGAGCCACGAACGCTTGAACCGGGCATGGTGTTTACGATTGAGCCTGGGTTTTACGCTCAACCCAGTGATCCCGATGTTCCGGAAGAATATCGGGAGATCGGGATCCGAATCGAAGATGATATCCTCATCACCCCCGGCGGCTGCGAAGTGCTGACGGCGGATGCTCCGAAAGAACGCGCCGAAATCGAGGGGCTGAAGCATTAGTCCGATGAAACTGGGTCCCTTCGAAATCGCTCACCCTTTTCTGCTCGCTCCGATGGCGGGTATAACGGATTCCCCCTTTCGTCGGCTGATGAAACGCCACGGGTGCGCGCTGGTGTGCTCCGAACTGGTTTCCGCGAACGGGCTGTTCTACGGCGGTGAAAAAACCCGTTCACTTTTGCGTTTCCACGAGGAAGAGCGCCCGATCGGGCTTCAGATTTTCGGCGAGGACGCCGAGCGCCTCGCGCAAGCGGCGCGGACGATTGAAAGCCTTGGGGCTGATTTTGTCGATCTGAATCTCGGGTGCCCTGTTCCGAAGGTCGTCAAGAAGGGAGGCGGATCGGCCATGTGCCGGGACCTTGTGTCTTTGGGACATACCCTGGTCAAGGTGGTTCGCGCCGTGAATATCCCGGTCACGATCAAAATCAGAAGCGGTTGGGACGCCAGTTCCCGAAACGCGCTGGAGGTGACCCGGGTCGCTGCGGCTTCAGGGGTCACGTGGGTGGCGCTTCACGCAAGGACGCGCGCACAAGGTTACAGCGGAACGGCTGATTGGGATCTTATCGGTGAGGTGAAAGCGCGAAGTTCGATCCCAGTTATTGGGAACGGCGATATCACTACGCCCGAGCTTGGGGTTTTAAAGATGAAGCAATACGGCGTCGATGCCGTCATGATCGGCCGGGCGGCCCTTCGCAACCCCTTTATCTTCGAACAGTCCCGCGCGCTTTGGTTCGGGGAAGAAGTGAAACGTCCGGCTCCAGAGCACTATCTTCGTTTGATTGATGAGCTGAACCGGCTTTTCATGGAATTTTATCCTTCCCGTACCGCCCTTCTGCAGGCCAGGAAGTTCTTGGCCTGGTTTTCGTCCGGATTTTCCGGCTGCCATGAGTTCCGAAAAAAGGTCTTCACGATTCCGGAACCAGACGTCCTTTGGGAGGAAGCGAGGCGGTTTTTCGCCGAAAATACCGCGGTGCGAGATGAACGGACCCAGGCGGATGGCTTTCTCATGGGCGGCCACGGCTAGTTCGTGAGTCGTTGTTTTTTTCCTTCCCAGTTGTTCATCCGACTCTGCCGCGTTAAGGTCGACGCATTACCCCGGAGGGAATTTATGAATAGCGCTCAGCAGAAGAAATTTCTGGAAGCCTTTATCGAAATTATTCGTAAAACATCCTGTGAACTGCCGAAAGACGTGACCGATCTCCTGAAGAAAGGACTCGGCGACGAAGAGAGCGGCTCGAACGCCAAGTATGCTTTGGAAATCGTCGACAAGAACATCACGCTCGCGAAGCAGAAGAGTCAGCCCATTTGTCAGGATACCGGCAGTATCCTCGTCTATGTTCATTATCCGATGCGGCTGGATGCTGAAGGGCTGGCGAAAGTTATTCGCAAAGCTGTCGTGACCGCGACAAAGAAGGGGTATCTCCGCCAGAACAGCGTGGATAGCATTACCGGGAAAAACAGCGGGACGAATGTAGGCCCGGGATCTCCGGCTCTTCATCTCGAACCTTGGAAAAAAGATTACCTTGATGTTCGGGTGATTCTGAAAGGGGGCGGTTGCGAGAACATGGGCGTGCAATACAGCCTGCCGGATTCCAGGATCGGCGCGGGTCGCGATATCGCGGGCATCAAGAAATGTATTCTGGACGCGGTTCACAACGCGCAAGGCAAGGGTTGCGGGCCAGGTATTCTCGGCGTCGCGATCGGCGGAGATCGCGGCAGTAGCTACATGGAAAGCAAAGTTCAGCTTCTTCGCAAGATGACTGACAAGAACCCTGATCCTGTTCTCGCCGAGATAGAGGAGTCCTGTACGGAGGCCGCCAATCAGCTAGGCATTGGTCCGATGGGGTTCGGAGGCAAAACCACGTTAATGGGGATCAAAGCCGGAGCTTTAAATCGGCTTCCTGCTTCCTACTTCGTTAGCGTTTCCTATATGTGCTGGGCTTTTCGCCGACAGGGCGCCGTGCTTTCGGGTAAGGGCGATATCAAGAAATGGCTCTATTAAACGAGAGGGGATGAGGTTGTTATGATTCGACTCGACGTTCCTTTTACTGAAGAAAAGATCCGCTCCCTGAAGGTCGGGGACATGGTTGAGATTCACGGGACCATTTTTACGGGCCGCGATTCCGTTCACAAGTGGCTTTATGAGGGCAATCAGCCTCCCGTCAGTTTGAAAGACGGGATGATTTACCACTGTGGCCCGGTGCTCATTAAAGAGAAGGGCAAGTGGGTGGTGAAGGCGGCGGGTCCCACGACTTCGATTCGTGAGGAACCCTATCAGGCTACGATCATCGAGCAGCACCAGTTAAGAGCCGTGATCGGCAAGGGAGGAATGGGCGAGAAGACGCGTCAGGCCTGCCAGAAGCACGGTTGCGTTTATTTGCATGCGATAGGCGGCGCGGCGCAGGTACTGGCCGAATCAATCAAGGAAGTCGAAAACGTTTACGAATATGATCGCTTCGGCAGCCCTGAAGCGATCTGGCAATTCCGTGTTGAAGGATTTCCGGTGGTGGTCACGATGGATGCGCACGGGAATTCACTCCACAAGGAAGTCGAAGCCGCTTCAGCAGTGAAGGTCAAAGAGCTCTTCGAACAAATCACGGCCGCGAAACAATAAGGGCCCTGAGTGGGGCCGAGGAGGCCCAGAAAGCAGGCGAGGGATGCCGACCACGAACGAGAATCTCAAAACCGCATTTGCAGGTGAAAGCCAAGCGAATCGCAAGTATCTTGCCTACGCAAAAAAAGCCGAGCAGGATGGCTTTCCGCAGGTCGCGCGATTATTTCGGGCCGCGGCTGAAGCCGAAACGATTCATGCGCTCGCGCACTTGAATGCGATGGGCGGGATTCGCTCAACGGCCGAGAACCTGGATGATGCCGTCCATGGCGAGACTTACGAATATACCGAGATGTACCCTCCGATGCTGGAGCAGGCCCAAAAAGAGAATCACAAGGGCAAGACGATGATCGGGTATGCGCAAAAGGCCGAGCAGGTGCATGCGGAGCTTTACAAGAAGGCGCTGAACGCCGTCCGTGCCGGAGTCGATTTGAGTGATGCTGAAATCTATGTCTGCCCAGCCTGCGGGGATATCGAGATCGGAAAACCGACGGCGAAATGTCCGATCTGCGGCGCGGGGGCGGAGAAGTATAAACGAGTGGAGTAGGGGAGAATACTTCAGGTTTTTGCGTCCTTAACTCAGTCAAAACTGAGCACCCGGCCTAAAGAAATGGTGGTACCATTGAACTGGAGGGTGTTTGGGACATTCCCTGGTTTGGCTTTCTTTGGCAGTGCTTTTCGTGACGACCACGTCGTTAGCAGACGACGCTTGCCTGCGCCCACAAAGTTCCCACGAAGGCTTGGCGGGCTTCACTCAAGCAAACAAGAACCTGGTCCGCCAGGCGTTTCCGGCTTTCTGTCAGAAGCCGGCTTTTAGGTACGAGACCGCAGAAAGCTGCAAGAAAGACAAAGCTGAGTTTCTCCGATACTTTTCACAGTGCACCGATCCGATGGTGATTGCTCGCCCGGATAGTCCTGAATCTCTTCTGATCCGCCGAGAGCAGCTCCGACGGATATTTGATTATGAGTTATTCCTTTTGTCGCGGCTTTCCCCTCAAGGAGCCGGATTCGATGCGGCCTGGAAGAGTTTTGAAAAGAAATGGACCCTTCGCTTGAATGATCCGGCTCTCGCTAAGATGGATCATTCTCCGCTTCTCACGGAGGACGCGAAGGGTCAGCTTCAGATGCGGCGGGTTCTGTTGAGGATGGGACCCGCCATCATGTCCAGCTTCAGCAATCAAGTAAGTGCCGATACGGGTCTGACCCGGAGACCCGGGTTTGAGCTTGTGAA
>MEQK01000088.1 GCA_001770175.1 Bdellovibrionales bacterium RIFOXYD1_FULL_55_31
CCTGGAAGGAATGCTCGGGAGCAGTATTCTCGGGTTCCATACGCGATTTCATTGCAACAATTTTCTGGACTCTGTCGATCGCTTCATGGAATGTCGCATTGACCGGGAGACCTCGACGATCTCGCTGGATAAGAAATTCACCGCCGTCAATGCCTATCCGATCTCGATCGAATGGCCTTCGCGCTGGCTCAAAGGGCAAAAGCCCGTACCGGAATGTCGAGCCTCGGTGCGGCAATCGAATAACGTCACGCCTGACTGCAAACTCGGCATCGGCGTCGATCGGCTCGATTATACGAAGGGCATCCTGGAACGTTTAGTCACGGTTGAAAGGTTATTCGAGCTGTTTCCGGAATGGTTAGGGAAGTTCACGTTCATTCAGATCGGCGCTCCGACCCGTTCCTCCATTCTGCAGTACCAGCACTTCGAAAACGACGTCCGAGCGCTGGTCACGCGGATCAATCAGCGGTTCGCGACTTCGAGTTGGCAACCGATCATTCTCAAGGCCGAACATCACGGACCGGAACAGATCTTTGAATATTTCCGAGCGGCGGACGCTTGCATTGTCAGCAGCCTTCATGACGGGATGAACCTCGTAGCCAAGGAATTCGTTTCGGCTCGTGATGACGAAAAAGGCGTTCTGATCCTGAGTCAATTCGCGGGAGCGTCTCGCGAGCTCCCGGAAGCGGTGATCGTAAACCCCTATAATATCGACCAGTGCGCGCACGCCCTGGCCGAAGCGCTGAATATGCCGGACCGGGAACAACGCGACCGGATGCGGAGCATGCGAGGGCTTCTTCAGGAATTCAACGTTTTCAGATGGGCCGGACGAATGCTCATTGACGCCGCACGGATCAGGCAGCAGAATCGGTTTCTCGATAAGATCCGAAAGAGCGGACTGGCCTACTTTGCGAAGGAACGATGACCGTGGAATACCTTTTTTCACGCGGAAATATCCAGATACTCGAATCACTCTGTTTCACGGAGACACTCTATGCCTTTGACTTCGACGGCACGCTGGCGCCGATCGTAGCGAAGCCTGACACCGCGAAAATGTCCGCTGAGACCGAGTCCTTATTCAAGAAGGTCAGCGCGACAGTTCCGACCGCCGTCATTTCGGGCCGTAGCCTCAAGGATCTTCAACCCAGGATTCCCCCCGGAGCGAAATACCTGGTCGGCAATCATGGCCTTGAAGGGCTTCCCGGCGCCTCCGCCATTCGTGAACTGAATGAGATGTGTAACGCGTGGAAGGCGATTCTGAACCCCTGGCTCAAAGAGAACCCGGATCCAGGCATCATGCTCGAAGACAAAGGCTTCTCTCTCGCGATTCATTACAGAAACTCGAGGGCAAAGAAACTCGCGCGCGAGAACATCACCCAGATCCTGCAATCAATGGACGAGCACGCCAAAATCATTCCGGGAAAGCTCGTTTTCAACGTCGTTCCGGCCCGAGGCCCTCATAAGGGCTTGGCGCTGAGCCGGGTGATCGTTCACTCAAAAGCAAGGTTTGGCTTTTATATCGGCGATGATCACACGGATGAGGACGTTTTTTCGATTAACGAAAACCGACTCATGACGGTCAGGGTCGGCAGGAGCAGGAAATCACAGGCCAGGTACTACTTGCGCCGGCAAGCCGAAGTCAACGAGCTGCTTCGGTTGATATTGCGTTTCCATGGCGTGGAGGAGTGAGCGAGCATGTCTGAAAGCACTCACTTCCTTTCGATTCTTCAGCTGGGTATCAGGATTCAGCATGTGAACCAGAAGCTTGAACGCGATACGGGAATGAGCCTCACGCAATGGTCGCTTCTGAAATGCCTCGTCGATCATCCCACGATTTCGGCGTTGGATCTCGCCGACTTATTGGGAATCCAGGCAAGTTCTCTTACGCAAAGTATCAAGCGGTTGCAGAGGAAGGGCCTGATCATCGTAGCCAAGGACCCGCTCGATGCGAGACGAAAGCTCCTCTCCGTCACCCGTGAGGGGAACGTACGCCTGCTTGAAGTCGATCGTAAACTCAAAGCCTGGAAAAGCAGCGCGAAGCTGTCGTCCTCTTCCGTTCAGGAAGTTTTTCGCGATCTCAAACAGTTCTTATAACGATTCAGTGAGCCACGCTGGGCCTGCTACCACCCTGCCCTGCCTGGCGGTTGAGCGTAGCGAGAGCCTTGCAAGCGTCAGGTTTGTTATTTTTGCAGAGAGCCTCGAGCATCTTGCGACTCTGGCTCTGCTGCTGGGCCGCAAAGTTCGAAAAACCCATCGTAAACGCCTGTAGCCTGGCGCAGGCTTCTTGATTGCCCTTTTCGCAATCCTTGGCGATCAGGGGCGCCTCTTGCGGCGACAAACCGCGAACAGGCGTGAAAGGGACGTTCCGCAGGCTGAAAAGCCGGCTTCCACCCTGTTTTGTGCTCTTCGCCGCCAAGGCGGCTTGATCGTTCTTATTTTTCACAACCCACCACGTTGCACCCGCGGCAGCCACTCCGAAAACGACCACGCTCACAAGAACCCAAGTGCGCTTGAACTGTTTCAGCATGTCCGATCCTCTTTCGCACCAGCTTACAAAAAAAAAACGCTCCAGCCAAGTCTCCCCGGCTGGAGCGTCTCAAATAGAATCTGAGTTCCCGAAGGAACTCAGACGAAGACTAAAGCTGTTTGTTCAACACAAACATCATCTTCAGAGTACCCGTTTCCAACTGCCCAGCCTGGCCCTTGTCGGCTTCAGCGACGCAGGCGCCGTTGAAGGTGTCGACCAAGCTGGTGACGGACGTGAAGTCCGCCAAGAGCTTGTTCGCGTTGCCGTTCACGGCCGTAATGGAAATCGAGAGATTTTCCCGAACCCGGCAGTTGATCCACTTGAACATACCCGCGGCGTCTTTTGACTCGAAACCACGCGTATATTCTTCCTGGGTCGTGAAGTTCCCGGCATCGTTTGCGGTGTAGTTAAACATCTCAAAGATGAACTGGGAACTGGCCCTTGCCGGACCCTTTTCCTGCAGGAAGTCCCAGGAATTCTGGGCGTTGAAGTTGAAGTCAACACCTCTCTTACAGCCCGTCAGGTACCGCGAAGGTTCCCAATAGGCATCGGCGTAACAGCGAAGCTGCTGGACCTTCTCCGGCTCGGTGACACTCGGCAGGGCACTGCATTTCGTACCCATTCCACCGGCACTGTCGTACTGGAAGTGCCAATTGTCGCCAGGCCAATGCGAGTCAGCCGGCGGAGTGACCGGAGCGCCGCCCGCCGCCATGAAGAACCCTTCGAAGTTCTCGCAAGCAATGTCGGCCGCTTCGGTCAACAAGTTCGTATCAGCCCCGCCGCCTTGAGTGGTTTTCGGCATAAAAGCTGTCTTCACGTACTTGCCTCCGTTAAAGCCAGCCGGGAGGTCATAGCCCGCGAACTGAGTGAGCGAGGTGTAAGCAGGAAAGCCCCCCGTATCACTCCAGAAATCCGTCCAATTGCCGAAGTTGATCGGCTCATGGGTCGCGACGATATAACAGCCGCCACCGAGCGAATCACGATACGCGTTCTTGGCTGCAATCGCGCCGAAATCAGGAACACTACCGCCCGCATCCGGCACATGGTCGGCCGAATACTTGCCCCAGCAGCGCCAAACGGGGAAGCTCCTCGTCCCCAAGGTGATCGACGCCGTCATGCAGTTCTGATTACTCCAACGCAGCTGCGCTTCCGCGAACTTCCACCCATCGGTCAGAGCGGAGATGAAATTGCCATCAGCATTATTGAGCGGTTTGCCATCGCCGAAGACGTTGCCGCGATTGACGAGATCAGCGCTCATATCGAGCGTCGTCGTGAACGGGAAGCCACCTTCGTAGTACTTGCCTTCGACTTCGCCGCCGGCCGTATTGGAGTCGTAATTCAAATCGGTCGTGAAGTCGACACCACCGTAGACTTTGCCTTCGACCGCTGTCAGCCCGAGCTTACGCTTACAGGTGTTGGCCGAGTCACGCGCGATCGCGCCCGCCAAAGCGGCGTTAAACTCCGCTTCCGTCGGGGTTCCGCCTCCATTGAACAGGTTGTCCATGTCGGGGCCCCAGAGAGCGATGCCGAACACATCATCCGTTGTGGTCGATCCAGTGCAATCACCATCAAGGAGGGTCTGCGCATCATGTTCGGTTTCTTGAGCCGTGGCACACGCTGCTGCATCAGTCGGTGCGAACTTCTTCGCCGCGAAGCGCTGAAAGTAGAGGTGCATGCCCTTCATCGGGCCGCCGCCACCTTTGCCTTCATCGGTGATCATGTCAGCGTATGCAAAGGGCCCTCTGTACCCGGTCGGAGGGGTGATGCCCTCAGCAGCCGGATCGGCAACCACATACTCACCCGTAAAATCCATTTTCGTCCCGGTCGCGGCCGAGAGAACGTCGCTGCCGGTCTGGGAGCTATCCGCAGCGGATGCGATCGTGGCAACGTCCACCTCAACCGTTCTTTCGTCGAGGTCAAGATTGATCGCTGGCATCGTCACGCTGTCCTGAACCGCCAGACGCGAACTCTTCGCGGCGCTCCCGCTCAAAGTCTTTTTCGTCTGGTCAATGAATACCATCGGAATGGGTTCGAAATCCGGGTCAGCTGCCGTGACGAAACAGCCGAAGTTCTTGCCTTTGGCATCGGCGGCGAACTGCACATTGAAATCGCCTGAAGCATTGACGTCACCTCCGGTGCCTGCCAGGGGCGGAACCGAGAAAGTCACGCAAGAGACGAGAAGATCGTCGACGGTAACGGCCGCCATCCGCGCCGTGCTGCCGGTTCTTTCGGCGCCACGGGCCAGAAAAGCCATGGCCGGCTCGGAACGCGTGCTCGCAAGCCTTCCGCTGATGGTCAGTGGTGTCGCCGCTGGCGGTGCAACTATGTCGGTCGCGGTGGTTGCTGCCCCACCACAGCCGGCGATGAAGGCGCTCGCGAGGAGCGCACCTATTCCAACTACATTCCTCATTTTAAATTTCCTCCAAATTGAAATATCCAAAAAATCGTTTTTCTTAACTCCGTACACCCGCCAAAAGAGCCCAAAAGAGAAAAGAAGACCCGACATGATGCGGCCCTGAAGGTTTTCGTTACAGAGAAGATAATAGTATTTGGACCGAGCGCAAAAAAGTAAACGGTCAAAATTTGCCTGCTGAAAGTTTTTCAGGAATCGCGCGGGCACGGCTCTCAACTGAAAATAGTCCGTACGTAATCATTAAGAAAATCCCCTGATAGCCCCGGACTGACTCAGCTTCGCATCGACAGGAAATTATGACGTAACGCATAAAATTCTTCTCTTTGAAGACAACTCGCGAAATCTCCTTATACAATATCCTCTCATGACCCAAAAAACTCGACGTCAACTTCAATCCGCCCTCATTGGGGGGTTATTCATCATTTCGTTTATCGCGTTATTTCAGGCCTTTTCGACCATGGAACGATTCGAAGACGCCACTCTCGATTGGCGCTACCGTCATTTCAACCGTACGACGGCAATGTCAGATCAAGTTCAGATCTTCGACGTCGACGAAATTACGTTGAAGGTGCTCGAGCCGATCTACGGGCGATGGCCTTGGCCGCGACGCGCGCATAAGGAATTCATCGAATTCGCGGCGACGGGGCAGCCCGAGGGCGTCTTTTTCGATATCGAGTTCTCGGAATCGCAGAAAGGTACCGACGATGACTCGCAGCTGGCGCAAGCCTCGGCTAACGCGCAGGTCGTTTCGCATGCGATGGCTTTCATGGAACCGGGTGCACCAGGAACAAAGCAGGAAAACTTGCCCGCGGATTTCGCCCGGCGCTTTGCCGTTTCAAATGAGCGTTCCGTCACCGGGCTTGCCGGCTTTCCACAGTTCATCCATTTCACCGAGTACCGAGTCCCGAATGCGACCCTCTACAGCCAGATTCCGCGCATTCACGCCGTCAATACCGATCCGGACGCGGACGGAGTCTTCAGGCATGTGCCTCTCCTGGTCCGGTACGGCGATCAATGGATGCCCACCCTTTCTCTCGCGGCGGTTCTCACGACTTATAAAGACCCCGTTCTTCTCTATAGAGATGGTGCCCTGATCATAACTGCCGAGGGTACGCCTCCGGGAGGTTTGCGGGTTCCGGTCGACTCTCACGGACGACTCCGGCTTCATTTCTACTCTTCAGAAAAGACCACACCGATGACCCGGATCGCGTCGGCACTCGACGCCCAGATCAAAATCACCCGAGGCGAAGTCACCGACCCCGCCCAGCTCCCCGTCAACCCGCTCTCGCTCGAGAACAAACTCCTCCTCGTCGGAGCGAGCGCCACCGGTCTTGCCGACCTCAAGGTCACGCCCGTCGCATCGTCCTACCCGGGCGTGCTTCTGCACGCGACCGCGATTTCGAACATGTTGAAGGGCGACTTCCTGCGCACGCTCCCCTCCTCCGCGTCTCTGGTCATCACCGCTCTCGCGGTTTTTGCCTTCTACTACTTCGGGCTTTTTCTGAGCCACATCGCCTTGAAGCTCGTACTCCCGATGCTTCTTCTCGCCACGTACTGGGCCTTTGGAATCTGGGCCTTTCAGCAGCAAAGCCTTCACATCCCGCTCGCCGCCCCCACCCTCGGCGGACTTGCCGCCATCCTTCACGGATTTGCTTATATGAGCTTCATCGAGGCCCGCGACCGCAAAAAAATGCAAGGAGCGCTCTCGAAGTATCTCTCCCCTTCGGTCGCCGCGCACCTCGTCGCCAACGGCATCAACCCGCAGGCTGAAGTCGGACGGGATCAGGAGCTCTCGGTTCTTTTTTCGGACATTCGCGGTTTCACGACGCTCTCTGAAAGGTTCCGGGCACCCATAGTCGTTGAGGTGCTGAATAAATATCTCGGACGCATGACAAACGTGATTTTCGAGAAGGATGGAACCCTAGATAAATTCATCGGCGACGCCATCATGGCGTTCTGGGGCGCCCCGCTCGAAGACCAGGCGCACGCGGTCAAATCCGTGGCCTGCGCTTTCGAAATGCGCAAACAGCTTGCAATCCTCAAGAGGGAACTCGCCGAGAGTGATGCCGATGCGGGTTTAAAAGACGTTCAGCTCAACATCGGGATCGGAATCAACACCGGCCGCGTGATCGTCGGGAATATCGGGAGCGAGAAACGCCTCGATTACACCGTGATCGGCGATAACGTGAATCTCGCCTCCAGAATCGAAGGGTTGACGAAGCAATACCACGTCGACTTCCTGGTAGGAGAACGAACCCGCGAGATGATCAAAGAACGGTTCATCTGCCGCGAACTCGATTGGGTGAAAGCGAAAGGTAAAAACAAACCCGTCAGTATTTTCGAACCGCTCTGCGAAAAGTCCGCCCCCGATGCTCACGAATATGAGGCCCTCGCGGCCGAGTTCCAGACCGGACTGGACCACTATCGCAAGGGCATGTTTCAAGAAGCCAAGACGCAATTCGAGAGTATTCTGGCCAGACGACCGAAAGACGGGCCCTCACAGACTTTCGTCGAAAGGTGCGGCGAGCTTCTCGCCGACTCTCCCGATAATTGGGACGGAGTTTTTGTCGCAAAATCCAAATAGCGCTGTATTCTTTTTTCATAGAGGAGAACGAGAATGAAACCGGCGATTCTGATGCTTTTATTGTGTCTGCCCGTCCCGAACGGCGTGGCGGCTGAAACCATGTACGTCCAGGCTCAAAAGGCGGGCGTTCTCGCCGAAGCCAAATCCGGCGCGGCCGCTGTCACCGAACTCGCCCGCGGCGCCTCTGTCTCCGTGCTCGAGAAAAACGGTCTCTGGTACAAAGTGCAGGTCGAAAACAAGCAAGGGTTCATTTCGCGCCTTTTCCTCTCGCCGAACAAACCCGTCGGGGCTGCGGAACTCGCCAAGGCCAACGACGTCAGCCTTGAAAAGGCGAACCGCCGAAGATCGTCCTCCTTCGCGGCCACCGCCTCCACTCGCGGACTCCAGGCGGATGAGCGCGTCCGCCAGGGCCGGGAGATGTATCAAGCGGATTTCAGGGCCCTTCAAAAGGTTGAAAAATACGAAATTCCCGCCGATCGCCTACAGCTTTTTCGCAAACAGGCCGGACTGGAATAAGGAGTCCCCATGAATACACTACCGCGATTTTTTGCATTGCTGTTGGCTGCCGCCCTGATCGGACCGGCTTGTTCGACGACCCCTGATCCAGCCGAGAAGGACGCGATGGAACGGGAACGGCTGGCTCGCGAGGTGGACGACGAATTGCTCGTCGGCCGCGAAATCGCCTCACGACTCCTCGGGCGCTTTCAGCATTACGAAAAAAACAGAGCCGCCATCGAATACGTCAATCTCGTCGGCGCGACTCTCGCGGCTCAGAATGGCCGTCCCGAACTCCGCTACCGTTTCGCCATTCTCGATTCCGATGACCCGAATGCGTTCGCCTGCCCCGGTGGGTTCATCTTCGTGACAAAAGGACTCCTGAAGCTCGTAAAAAACGAATCCGAACTTGCCGGAGTGCTCGGACACGAGATCGCGCACGTGAACGAAAAACACATGTACAGCACGATCGTTCCGAAGCGGGAGGTCAGCACGAGCGAGACCTTTGTACGGCTCCTTTCGCGCGGCAAATCAGAGATAGGAAGCAACCTCGCCCAGATCGTCGACAACGGGATGAAAATGCTCATGGAGTCGGGCTACGGAAAGGAAAAAGAGCATGCGAGCGACCAGGCGGCGGCTCTTTACACCAAGTCATCGGGTTACGACCCCATGGCGCTCCTTCCGGTTCTCGAACGGTTGAAGGAGGCTTCGAAAAGCTCCAAGCTCTCCAAAACCCATCCGCCCTTTGACGAACGGACCGCGTCTTTTCAAGCTTTCCTGAAAGAAAACGATCTGAAGTCCACTCTTTCGGCGTCCCGCCAACAGGTGATGGAGGCGCGATTTTTGGCCGTATTGAAGAAAGAGGCTCTGTGAAAACACATCTCATCATCCTGCTGGCCGCCGCTTCTTGTTTCGTCCGCAACGCCGCCCTTGCTGACGATTTTCACTACAAAAACATCCTGATCGGAGAACGTGCTTCGGGCATGGGTGGCGCGTTTTCGGCGATTTCGGACGATCCGAGCGGGCTTTATCACAACCCTGCCGGCATTGTGTTCAGCCAGGAAAATTATTTCAGCCTTTCGGCGAACGCCTTCAGCACGACGACCGAAACCTATACCAACGTCGCTGGTGGGCAAAACTACACCTACAAGTCCCAGAGCCTCGTTCCGGTTTTCTTCGGGATGACCCAGTCGCTCGGCAAGCACAAATACGGCTTCGCCGTGATCGTGCCGAACTCAGAGCTCAATGACCAGGAAGACACTCTTACCAACCTGAGTCAGGCCAATGGCGCGGTAAACACTTTTCGACGAAGGTTTTTCAAGCAGGACATGACTTACCTTGCCGGCCCCGGCTTCGCGACTGAGCTTTCAAAGAAAGTCACCATCGGAATTTCGATCTTCGGCGTTTTCAAGACTCTGAAAGCCATCGACCATCAACTCATGCTCGATAATCCCCTGAGCACCGGTACCTACTTCGAACAGTACACGACCCAGACGAAAACGACCTACGGACTCCTTCCCAAACTCGGTTTGCAGTTCATGCCGACTCCCCGTATTTCGGTAGGCCTTACCGCCGCAGTGCCTTACACGCTTTCAGGCTCGGGAAAAGTCACCACTCTCAAATCCGCGGAAGACGCGTCGGGCAATCTCGTCACCCCGAACGGAACCTTCACCAACGACAAAACCCTGAGCGAAGCGGCTGACCAGGGTTACAAAATACCGGGGGCATTACAGCTCAGCCTCGGGACGGCGTTGTTCTTCAGCAAGACCTATCTGCTTACGGGACAGGTCGACTACTTCGGCAGCGCCTCAAGTCCTGGTTTCAATCCGCAATCGACGTTAAATCTCTCGCTCGGACAGGAGGTTTATCTTTCGGATGTGTTCGCGCTCCGCTCCGGAGTTTTCACGAACAATGCCAACACGCCCGCCGTCGTCGTTGGGAGAACAAATCAGCTCACGCACGTCAACCAGCTCGGCGGGACCCTGGCGGGAGCGCTCTGCAAGCCCGGCTCATCCCTCACCCTGGGCCTGTCCTACGCGGCGGGAACCGGCCAGGGACAGGCACTCAGCGGCTCAACGGCGATTCAGGATGTCTCGCTCAAGACCTTCGCGGTCTATCTGACGGGCAGTTATCAGCTCTAGGCCGGAACACTAGCCTGAACGCGTCAATCGCGGCAGGCGCAGCCGTTCAGGCTAGAACGGCAGCTTCTTCCGGATCCCCTCGAGCCCCTTCGGGGCAAGCTGATTCTTCACTGCCGTCAGTTTGGCCATAGCTTGATTCTTCAGCTCCTCCGCCTTCTTTCTCTTTTCGTCGATCTGGCCCGTAACGCTTCCACGCACGCTTTGGTAACGGCTGGTCAACTCGGCCTTCTGTTTACCGACTCTTTCGTCGACGACGCGCTGGATCTGCTGCCGGGCTTCCGCCACTCTCGCCTGAAGCTGCTTTTGAAAGCCCTGAGCGAGCGCGCTCGCCAGGTTGGACTGGATATCCAGAATCGGATTGCTCAACGTTCCGTTCACCGAAGCCAGCACCGAAACTTTCGGGATGTCCTTCACCACGGATTTCAGCGTCGACTCGAGCAGCTTCGACTTCGCCGAAATCTGGTAGTCGATCTCCCTGAAGCTGGTGTCGATTTTGAGCTGAATCGCATCGCCCTTCAGAACACCCTCAAATCCCGCGCTTCCGATCGCTTTCGCAAGCGAGAATTTCACGTCTTCCGACGATGAAAGCTCTCGCTGCGCGACGGGAAACGACGCGGCTGACATCGTCATGCTTTCGACCGGAACCTCGTCCCTATGATCGAAAACGGCCGCCAGTTTGATTCCCATGAACCCGCGCTTCGGGAAATCCCCCTCAAGTCGAAGCCGGGCGGGCCTGCCGATCGACGTCTGGCTTGAAGCGATATCCAGCAACTCTCCCGAGACGTTCCCGCCAAGCGGCGTGTTTTCCATTCGCGAGCTGATTTCGGCTTTGCGCAGCCAAAACAGGGGATAGCTATTCGGGCGGCCGAACTGATAGAGTTTACCTTGGCTCCTCGGAGGCGACACGGGTTTGGCGTCATTCGATTTCGCGGATTTAGCGGGCATGTTCTCGCGCGCCATCGAAACATATCTCTCCGCCTGAGCGACCTGGCTGACCACCTTGGGACCGAAAAGATCCTTGGCGATATTTTTAGCGTCAAGCTTCGGGAGCTGGATGCGAGCCTCGAGCGCCTGCGTATCCTGTTTCACGAGCTGATCGACGCTTCCCACCGAGCTTCCAAACGAATTCACGTCTCCCTTCAACGTGGCGCCCTGAGTTTCGACCGCTTTCAACTTCTGATCGATTTCCGAAATGAGGCCGCTCACCTGCGAGACCTGGCTCTGAATTTCAGCCGGACTCTTCGCGCTGCCGACCTGGATCGCGCTCAACCTTCCCTGAATCGCGGCGAAGTCCTTGTCGCCGGGAATAACCTTCAGGGCTTCCGCCCAGGCTTTTTCTTTTTGCTGAAGATCCGCGCTCAGCTGCTGAATAAACTCCGCTGATTTGAGCTTACCGATTTCCCCGAGCGCCTTTGAAGGATCAAAGCCCTCGAGCATGCGGGCGACATCGCCCAAAACGGTGCCACTGACCTGGGCGCGCGCGACTTCCAAGAGCTTCGAACGCGATTCCGCGGGCGGGAAAACTTTCCCGGGCCGTTTACGTTTCGTTCCCATCTGAATGTCTTTGACCGACGCAAGCTCGACAACCGCCTTCCCCCGCAGAAGCGCATCCCAAAGCAGATTGAATTCGATTTTCCCGAGTTCGACCTTGTTTTGCTCCGGTTGTTCCTTGTCCGTCACCTCGATATTTCCGGTCGTGAAAGAAGCCTTCCAAAAGCTCGTTTTCAAATACCCAACGTTCACTTCGGCCGCATTCAAGTACGAGGCGCCCCACTCGATCCCTCGTCTCAAATGACCGTCAAAAAACAGCATGAAATAAAGAATGACCACCGCCATGACGATCGCGAACGGCACGATCGCTTCCGTTCGGATCGGGCCC
Organism: Bdellovibrionales bacterium RIFOXYD1_FULL_55_31; assembly: GCA_001770175.1. Lineage (GTDB taxonomy): Bacteria > Bdellovibrionota > UBA1018 > UBA1018 > UBA1018 > XYD1-FULL-55-31. The sequence continues at coordinate 12,037 of MEQK01000088.1, forward strand.
TTTTTCTTCTTACTGCTTGGCTTCGCCGGCTGTTGTTTATTATCCACGGAGTTCCTCGTATTTGACGTACCATTTGTAAAATGTAGTGGCCTGCAGGGCTCTCCAGATCGTCGTGTTCTTCACCCGCGCCACGACCGAAGCCCGATAGGACACGATCAATTTTTTCGCAATCACGAAAGCCGGGATCATCAGAAACAGGGCGACGATGCCCGAACCCATCACCACCGAATTGTTGAATCGCGTCAGCGGCACCAACGGCAGGTGGTAAAGCGTGGTGAACAAGGGACGCAAGGCTTCGATTTCGAGCACGCGGCTCCCGACGGCGTGAAAGACCGGGTCGAGCAGGAAAGCCGGAATCGCGAAAAAGAAAGCGCTCACCATGGCCGCGCCGATTTGAATGCGAAAGAAGAAAAGAACCAGGATGACAAGCACCGTCTGAAGCGAAAACACGGGAGTGAAGCCCAGAAACATTCCGAGCACGATGCCGAACGCGAGCGGGTTCGTTTCGGTATCCGAATTCAAGAGTTTAAAAAACGCGAAAATCTGTTGAGAATAAGTGTCATGCGCCCATCGTAGCACTATTTTTTGGAGCGGCAACGGTATCAATATTCAGGCGGCAGGTTTTTCAGCTGCGCCGCGGTAAAGACGGGGCCATCCTTGCACACGTAGACTTCGCCGATATTGCAACGACCGCATTTCCCGAGACCGCATTTCATCCGGTTTTCAAGCGTCGTGAAAACCCGATCGTCACTGAAACCAAGCTTCGACAAAACCGGCAAGGTGAACTTGATCATGATGGGAGGGCCACAGATGACCGCATGCGCATTTTTCGCGGACGGCGCCGCCTTTTCGACAATCGCCGGAACAAAGCCGACTTGACCCTTCCAGTCGCAAGTCTCGCCGCCCGGGTCAACGGTTTGCCAAAGCTTCACGTCGGCCCTCCGGGACCATTCTTCGAGTTCCCGCTTGTAAACGAGATCCCCCGTCGTCCTCGCGCCGTAGATAATCGTCACGTTCTGATATTTTTCACGACGATCGAGGACATTCCAGATCACGGACCTGACCGGCGCAAGCCCGATCCCGCCCGCGATGAAAACGATATCGCCCCCTTCCATCTGCTCCACGGGGAAGGAATTCCCATACGGACCGCGAAAACCCATTTCGTCGCCGACTTCGAGGTCGCGCAAACCGGAGGTGGCTTTTCCACATTTCTTGAAACTGCACTCGATGTAACCTTTGCGCGTGGGCGGCGAAGCAATACAAAACGTGCACTCGCCGGCGCCGAAGACCGAATATTCGCCGAACTGCCCGGTTTTGAAATCGAACTTTTCGGCCAAGGCCGGATCCTTGAAAACGAGCCGGAGCGTGCGTGTATCCGGGGTTTCATCAATGATGCCGTCGACTCGCATGAGATGCGGCTGGTAGATACTCATGATTTCGCCTCCGCGCTCTTGTCCAGCACTTTCAAAATCTCGAGCAGATTCATCCCGCCCGCGCACACCCGCACACAACGACCGCAGCCGGTGCAAAGAACATCGCCGAAGCGCTCAGGATAAATCTGGAATTTATGCATCACGCGCTGTCGAATACGGCTGTTCTGGTCCTTGCGCGGGTTGTGACCCGAAGCATGCACCGTGAACTTCGCCGTCTGGCAGGTGTCCCAGTTACGCCGCCGCACGCCGTGCGTGATGCCTTCGGGTTCATCGACGATATCGAAACAATGACAGGTCGGACAGGCAAAGGCACAAGCCCCGCAACCGTGACAGCGCAGGCCGAAGTCATTCCACAATTCGTGCTCGAAATTGCGGGTCAGGAATGAACGAATCGCGCCGAGATCGATCTTAAGGTTTGTCTCGACCTTCTCCCGGGTTTCTTTGATCAGAGGGTCACGATCGGCGTCATCCCCGGCCTTCTCAAAATGACTCCCGTACTTCGAACAAAATGCCTTGCCCGATTCCGTCAGCGCGCGCGCGAGGTACCCGCCCTTCTTCCTGAGAAGCTGAATATCCGAACCGCGCGGATGATCCGGCCCCGACCCGACCGCCGTACAAAAGCAACTCGCGTCAGCTTGCGTGCACGCGAGACTGATCACGGTCGTGGCTTTGCGGCGCTCGAACCAGACTTCGTCGTGATAATCCCAGTCCATCACGCGATCGACGATCTCCAGCGCGGCGATATCGCAGGCCTGCGCCCCGATCACGACGGCCGCTTGCGCCTTCCCGGTCGCGGGCTCGAGCGAAACGGCAGCTTTCGCTCGGGTGTAGCGAAAGAGCGGGACGGAAGGCGGCATGATAAAAGGCTTCAACGAATTCGAGACAATCGCGCCGGTCAGCGCCATTTTTTGGGCCGAACCGATTTTCTGGTATTCACGACGCTCACCCGCCGAAAGCTTGACGAGCGCGGGCGCAATCACCGTCGTTCCGGACGCGATCACCTCGTCCACGAGCGCGTTCAGGCCGGAATCACTGATCGAGAAAGTCATTTGATGAACTCCTGGGGGTCTTGCTGCTTGAACGCGCCGATCGGAGAAGGCACGGTCGAATCATCCGAAACCTGGTACTCGAAGCGATTGCGCACGATTTCGGCCATTTTACGATTCAGGAGCCCGAGCGGAAGCCCGGCTGGACAGGCCCGCTGGCACTCGTCACACGACGAACACCGCCCGGCCAGATGCATGGCATGCGTGAAGTGCCAGGAAAGGTTGCCGCGCGCGTGGGGCGACGTTTCGATCCACTGCGGCTGGGACTTGTCCTGAATACAGCGTTCGCAAAAACACATGGGACAAACTTCGCGGCAGGCGTTGCAGCGCATGCAGCGTTCGAACTGTTCCGCCCAGAAGCGAAAGCGTTCGGCGACCGGCATTCTTTCGATTTGAGCCATCAGCTCGAACATGCGCGTCGCCTTGGGCGGCGCGGGCGGCAGTTCTCCGAGGAGATGATCCGCGAGCTTCGGTTCCCTGCTCTCACAGCCACTGCAACGATCCGCGACCGTTTCGGGCGTAAGCGGACCTTCATCACTCGGGCGCAGCGCAACTCCTCCGCAGCGCATTCCGATAACCACGACATCTTCCCGCTTCAGCTGACTTTCGCGAATGAGTCCGGCCACGGCCCTCGCGTCACAGCCTTTGACGACGATCGCGGATTTTCCGAGCCTCGCAATATGACCTCGTCTTCGCGACAAATAAGCGGCGAGATTCTGAACGCACCTGGAGTTGAAAACCAGTTTCTCGGCATCCGCGGGCCGTGTGACAAAAACCGGCCGGACTCCGACGGGCCCCTCTTCATAACCGATCACGACTTTGACCGTCCCTTCCTCGAGGAGACGCTTGGCCAAATTTTTAAGTTCCCGCATCTTGACCTCCCGTCAGGCCGGAGCGGACCAGATCGCGATATCCGGAAAAAGGCCCGAGCTCCCGGACACGAGCGGTCGTATCATTCACGATATCGGCCCACTTCTGCCCCTCCGAAGCCGAGACCCAGGAAAAAGTGATCCGCCGGGAATCGATCCCAAGAAATTCGATGAAATCATTGAAAAGCGTGAATCTCCGACGGGCGTGGTAATTGCCGGCCGTGTAATGACAATCCGCCGGATGGCAACCGCTCACGATGACACCGTCGGCGCCGCGCTCGAAAGCTTTGATGATGAACAACGGATCGATCCTGCCCGTGCACGGCAGGCGAATGATCCGGACGTTAGTCGCCATCTGGATCCGGCTCGTACCGGCGAGATCGGCTCCCGTGTAAGTGCACCAGTTGCAGACAAAAGCCGCGATCTTCGGCTCAAATCCGGTCGAAGTCATCGGCGGCCCCCTTCACCTGAATTTCCCTGACCCGTCCACTCAAGTGCATTGATCTCGGCGAAAACCTGCTCATCGGTGAACCCCTCAAGTTCGACGCTCTTCGAGGGACAGGTTGCCTGACAGGTCCCACAGCCTTGGCAAATCCCTTTGTTCACTTCGGCGACGGTCTTGAGCAGAGTGTCTTTTCGATCCTTCACTTCGAAACGGTCGATCGCGCCGTAAGGACAGACTCGCTGGCAATGAAAGCACCCCGTGCAGAGCTCCCGGTTCACCACGGCGACGCTGGGTTCGCGTTCGAGCTTCTCATTGCTGAAAAGCCCAAGGACTTTCGCGGCCGCCGCGCTGGCCATCGAAACCGAATCCGGAATATCCCGTGGCGCCTGGCAGGCGCCCGCGACAAAAATCCCCGCCGTATTGGTCTCCACCGGGCGAAGCTTCGGGTGCGCCTCGTTGATGAAGCCGTAACGGTCATAGCTGACCGAAAGTTTCTGAGCCAGGGTCGAGATCCCGGTTTGCGGAACCATCGCCGTCGCGAGGACGACCATGTCGGCATCCA
>MEQK01000089.1 GCA_001770175.1 Bdellovibrionales bacterium RIFOXYD1_FULL_55_31
ATATCCAAGTCTGAAGCCGAAATGATTCAGAAACTCACAGGTGCTTTTCGCTTATAACAAACAGCACGGTCAAAGTACGTCATCATTTGTCCTGGCCAACATTCGCATTGATCATCGGCAATCCGACTACATCTACCGTCGCACTCGCTATCTTTATTCCAGCCTTCTCAAAAAGATCCAATACTCGCCGGCTAATAGCGTCCTTGGTGTCCCGAATTCCATGTGTTTTCACGATGAATCGAACGGATAGTTCAAGCCAATTGTCAGTAATATTGTAATAGACCCGCGGAGTGGCATCTCCGATACGAAGAAAGTATCTTCGTTCTAATGATTCCTGCAAAGGTTTACTGATTTCTCGGGAATCGCTGGTAACCTGGTCTACACATTCAAGAAGAATTTGCTCGGCCTTCTTCCTATCCGCATCGTACTTGATCGGAATCCGGAGCTCCTCCCAAAGAAATGGAAATTCTCTCGTATAGTTGAATATCGGTTCTGCAAAGACTTTGTCATTCGTAATGCTTACGACCCGCCCCGTATACTGCCTGCTATTCACCCAAGAAGTTTCGGGACTTTTGACGGACTGCGGCTCTCCCATTTCCATGATCGTGGTCTGAATGAAACCTAGGGCAATCACATCTCCTCGTACCCCGCCCATCGTGATCCGATCCCCGACGGTAAAAGTACGTCCCCTCATGATCAGCAAGTACCCGGCAAACGAAATAACAACTTTTTGGAGCGCAAATGCGAGGCCCGCTGTTACCAGGCCGAGCCCGGTAGCGAGGCGGGTTGGATCGTCAAACCAAATCGAAAGCACCGCCAAGACTATAAAGATCGCAGCCCAGAGACTAAACACTTGCCGGGTCCAAAACAAGACTCGTTCATTACGATACGAGCGCGTCAGGAAGCGGATACCGTAACGCAGCATTGCTCGAATGATCAATATGGCCGCAACGAACAGAAAGGTCAGCAACAGCTTGCGCAAGGTTTCAGGATTTGCTCCCACTAACCGAATTCCGAAAATTTCCAAGGCTACCTCCGACCAATCATCCTAGCGCATGATATGCCAATCGCTAGGCGCACACACCTTGCAGCACCGGCAGGAAAAGGAGCTTTCGAATGCGAAGATCAACAAAAGAACCAGCCAAGAATCGAATACCGAACCCCGACAACAACCCGACGAAGCGCCGGGGCCCTGTTCGTGAACCCGGGACAAAAGACAAGATGGTTTTCAGTGGACAAGGCGCCGCACCACGCCCTTGGCGACGACGCTCTGCTCCTGACGTCCTGCCTGATCCAAGACACCTTCCAGCAAATGCAGGAGGCACAGGGAGCACTGCCGTACCGCGCTCTCGCAAAGCAAAAAAGTCTCCCACTCGATCTCCACGCAGCGCCAGGAAACGCCGCAAAGTAGCGGTTTAACCTTCCCCATCAAAGTGGTGCAGCCGCGTTTCCCTGGCTCTCGAGGGATATCGCCCACCCTTAAGCAGCACTGCCATACTGCTCGGTTGAAGCACCTCTGGCCATCAAATGAACCGTCTCAATCCTCTTTAAAAGAACTGCTAATGCAAAAAGGACTATCCCGAACAAAACGAGCAATCCCCCACAGAATAGGGCGAGGCCGACGGTCGCCAATCCGATCGGCAGCTCTTGAATGGATATCCGAATAGTCCGAAGCTCTCGACTTCCACGACCGGCTACAGCGCTGACAGATGGAAGTATTTTCGATACTTCCTTGATCCGGTTTGTGACTACGGCAACATCTTCTGGCAACCGATCAAGGGGTGATTCCGCCTTCCGTATCATACCTTCTAGTAAGCGCATTTGATCAGCCAGTTTATCCAGCGCAATCGCATTTCTCCCTAACGCTCGGTCTGGAAGTACAATTCCAGAAAGGCCGCTGGAGAGGGAATCAAGCGTGCGACCAACTCGCCTAAGTGCGATCGATCCTTCTTGGATCGTCCCTCGGAGGCTCAGCACTGTCTCCGGCAACAAACGAAGAATATTCTCGGAGCCATTGCTTAAGGCGCCAACCGCTCCGCCAATCGAAGTGGTATCATTCTTCACATTACCGAGAAGTCCCTCGATTTGGCCGAGGTTCCGGACGACATCACCCCTGATCTTTTCCAGTCTTGGCCTAACACTGAAAGTACCAATCAAAATGATAAGAATTCCGGCAAGGGTTGAGATCGCCCCGACAACAGCAAGCAGCCAATTTTTTAGGCGGACATCCCCGCTACCTATGATTTTTTTGCTCTTACCCAACCGGAAAGACATAATATTCACCGAGCAGCGACGGGTAGGACGAATAGAACCTCGTTGTAGTCAGTGACTGTGCTGGAGCTGAGCGCACCGTCAGCTTGTTTACAACCTCTTTCGCTCCTCCGAGGAACGCGTCTTGAGTAGCCGCGACACTCTCCGCCCATGTGTCCACCGAGCCAGTCAACGTTGCAGTCCCATTCTTAACATTGACCTCGATCCTGTCGTCGTTCTCAAGAAATGCATCTGACCGCATCAAAGAAGCGGCATTCTGGCGGATTTTGCCATCGTCTAACTTAGTAATCCCGGTTTCGGCAATGTTGACATGATTTGAGATGCTCTTGACTCCCATAGTTCGAGAAGCAGCATCCCAGGCGAGCCACTTCTGATAGGAACCCTCGACTGATCCGCTGAGCGTTACGGCTCCGTTCTTTACGCTGACCTTCACCTCGTCGCTGATCGTTGGAGCAAAGATACTGAGCGCAGACTTCACTCGGTCGGCAATCTCCCGATCTGACAATTGTCGAGGTGGCTTGACCTGCAACAGGTTCACTATGGCTGCAACACCGACCGTATTCCGCGCATCCTGAGCAGCCGCTTCTTTAGCGACCAAACTGTCGACGGTGCCTCGCAAAGTCACGACCCCTCTTTTTACCCTCACATCTGGATTAAACGAAAAGACGCGAGGATCATACAAAAACGCGTCCTCGACCGCCTTTTGAATCGCCGCATCTGAAACGTCTGGCGTGGTACTCCTTTTAGCCACGCTTTCTTTAAGTGCTGCCGTGCTGACCTTCAATTCTGTATCGTTAACCGATCGAACCCCAAGGACCCAGGCTCTTTCGGCTGCACGCCCTTTGGCGGCCGCACTGCTAACCGTTCCCGAAAGCACAACATTTCCATCATTGGTCGAAACCTGGATATTATCCTGGTAAACAAACGGCTCTCTTTTGAGCCGTCCGTTAATATCTTGTGTGATTTCAGCATCCGATCGCGATTGGCTGACCTTAATCCTCGCTTCATTCTTAACTTCTTTTACCCCTGTGATGCCTTTAACGACCCACGAGGCAAGGTCCCGCTCTGCGAAGGACCCTACCTCGCCGCGCAGCGTGACAGTGCCCGCGCTAGCATCGACATTCAATTTATACGCGTCAGTGGTCGGATCAAGCAGGAGGGCCGTTGTAACATCCTTCTTAAGCTGCTCATCACTCTTCTTTGGAGTTTCGATTGTCAGACGATTTACCACAGCTCTTACGCCCCGGACACCCTCTGAGATCTGTGCCGCGCGGTCCTTAGAACGTAACGTATTCACAATACCGGTTAGTGTGACAACGTTATCCGCTGCAGTCACTTGCACATCGTCCGGCGAAAAATATCTATCTGTAAACAACCTTCTCGAGATCGCAGTGACGATATCAGCATCCGAGACTTCTTTATCTGCACCTGGAGTCACTTGAGCTAATGAATGGTGGGGAGCGCCAACGGCTCCAACAAAAGCAAAAGCAGAAACCGCCATCAGCAGGATTTTATGATTCATACAAACTAATCTCCTTTTGTCATTTGAGATGAAACAGACGATTTTCCACGCTCTTGAACAGCGCTGACCATAAACCGTCCGCTATCCATAAACCGTCATTGAAGAGATAATCAGTTCCAGCCGGCTGTTTTTCCCTTCGGAGTTATCACGGCTCGCAACTGGCTGCTTTTCACCGACGCCAATTGTAATCAATCGCTCGGCCTGCAACCCCTTTGAATTTAGAAATCCGGCTACCGCACGCGCTCGGTTTTCAGAGAGCTGCTCATTGTAAAAATCATTACCGATGTGATCGGTGTGTCCTTTAATGAGGACTCGTTGTTCCGGGTGTCTTACCAGGACCTCGGCCACCTGAGACAGCCGTTCCTTCCCGCTTCGGGAGAGCTCTGATGTAGTGGCGGCAAAGAGATTATCGTTGCTGAACGTTACTACAATCTGCTCTTGGGATAGCTGAACTTTCGCCGATTTCGCAAGCTCCGTAGCCTCAGCCTTCAGCTTGGTTTGCTGCTCGCGCTTTTCCGCATTGGCGTACGCAAAGGGAATACTGAGCAATAGTGCGGCGACGAGCGGTCCCGCGAACTTGCCAGACATAGGCATGATTCCTCCGATCTTGTAAATGCAAGCCGTTTTAAGCAACGAGGATGCCATTTCGGACTTCAACCTACTCAAGCGCGACGGACGCTGAGCCGGAGCCGGCACACGTGATTTGGTACGGAACTTGGACACGAATCTCCGTGCCTGTCCAAAATCACGTGCAATTCTGCCGTCGGTACCAGCAAAAATACCGGCCGAGAAAGGAGTTCTTTCCATGATCAGAAAGCTGCTAAATGCCACCGCTGCTTTAGCCCTGTTGGCAGGGTCAATAGCGCCGATTCAATCGCATGCCTATCCCGATTACGACTACTACGACTACTACGATGCGGGTTACTTCGATGACACCGCTTACGATGATGACTGGTTCTATGACTACTACGATTATAACTATGATTACGATTACGATTACGACACTAGCTGGTTTGATTGGGAAGAGGCTGGTCTTTTTGACTAGGGAATCCACGCCGGCACCCGTGAACCAAAAGCTCAGAGCATCCTAACTAAAATAAGGAGATCAATATGAAGGTAACTCAAAAAATCCCGCTGAAACTCTCAGTGTTCGCGACAAGCATTACAGTCCTCGCAATGTCCGCATGGACTAATACCAGCGAAGCGGGGCAACAGCCCGGAACGGCGGGAAAACCGGCCGACAAGAAGATGACCGAGAAATCCTCTGGCGCCCAGAAACGTGTCGAACTGAAAGAGGTCAGTGGCAAGATCGCCAAGATCAAGCAGGTGGAGGTGCGGGGCGCGGATACAAAAAATACGGTCGTCATGCTCAAGACGAACAAGAATAATCGCAGACTGGTCGTGGACTTGGGTCCCACTACGGCTCTGGAGGCGCATCAACTCGAAGTTGGTAAGGAAATACAAGTTGAAGGAAGGCCGGTGCAGGTAAGGGAGCATCGATTCCTGGTAGCGAATCGCTTCAAGACGGATGGGAAGGTCATCAATATCCAGCGGAAACAACAGCTGGATCAGCACAAGTCGGGCAAGCAGCAGGCCAGAAAGTCGGGCCAGGACTCGAGCTCCTCCTAACTGCCCCGGGAAAGAGCGCGCATCCGATTTACGTCGGACTCTATCCGATTCTGAAGGTCGAGCGGATGTGCGCTAAACAAAAATTTTTGAAACTCCAGGAGGATATATGAAGAACTTGAGACGAATACTTTCAATCGTTCTGCTGCCGCTTGCCGCCGCATGTTCGACCACAGCAATGGACCCGGATCCCGTCACTGACGCGGATACCATGGGTTACTACGATGATTATGGCTACTACGATTACTACGACGCCGGATACCTCGATGACGGTTATTACGATGACGATTGGTTTTACGATTTCTACGACTATACGGATACCGATTACGATTACTGGGTCAACGATCTCTACGGATGGGACGACGAATGGGATTATGACGATACCCTGATCGAATGAGCAAATGCCACGATTTGAGAATGTCCGAGGCAACTTAATAATGGGCCGGCTGCATCGGGCTTGGTCGCTCGGCCCGTTATGCTAAAGCGTTTGCTATTTTGTATTAGCGTTGCATTTTTCAGGAGTTTCTGTCCTACAATCATCGGATGAATTCGTGGGAAAACAGGATTGTTTTGACCTGTGCATCCGTCATACTTTTTCTGGCAAACACCGCGATCGTCATCGCCTCGGCTGGCAGCAACCCGATCCCCAGGGCAAATCCGCCAGGGTTGTACACAGGAACTTCGAACTGTGGGTTTTCCGCTTTAGACCTATCCGTTGAAAAGATGTCCGAGCAAGTCCCTCTTCTCTCGCACCCCATAATGCTTTCGGATAAGGCTCGCGCTGACCTCCTCGAGGGGCGAATTGCTGAATCCAGGGAGCCGAATTCAAAGTGCAAAGAATCAGAATCTTATCTCCGCCGAATCTTTGAACGCCTGGTTTCTGGCTCAAAACTTGAGGAGTTTTCAAGTCAGATTCCCGAGATTAAATTGTCGTTTCAATGCTCTCGATCGAACACTCTTCCCGTAGCCAGGGCTTCCCGAGGACGGGTCGTTCTCATCCCGTCCGGACTCCCCTTGCATGCAAAATCCGAAGATGCAATCGCAGCAGTCCTTGCCCATGAATTAGCCCATCTGGCCCTTCGCCATCCCGAAAGACTAAAGAAGGGGCTTTCTTCTTCCCCTAGTGCAATTTCAGTGATCCGCGACATTAAAAGGCTCCATGAGCGTGAGGCCGATATTGCCGGACTAAGGATTCTCGTGAACGCAGGCTACGATCCAGGAGCTGCTGTTGATCACTTAAAAACGGTGGATCAACTGGCCCTCCGAAAGCAACCAGTAGCCCGAGCCAAGGCTCGGCGTACCGGATCTCATGATCCGGTTCAAGCCAGGATCGCGCTCCTGGAGTCACAGATCGAGGCCTGCCGATATCGCTTCAAGCCCACAAGAACTCCGGTCTCGCGAGAAGTAAGAACCGAACTGCGCCGACTCAGGAATTCGGATTCATGAATCATCACCTTTAGCCGGTCGAAAAGTTACTGGACGCCTTAATTCTTGCGCGAACCGTCTCACCAGGCGCAGTGGCTCGCCATAGAAACCCCCAACGCTTGGAACAGGATCTGCAAAAAACCAGATCTAACGTGGCAGTCTATTGAAAAGCAGGAAAGGTTTCACACGATGTCATCAAAAAGACACATTCTGACTTATTGGGTCACAAACGGGCTTGCCGGTTTTACGCTACTCATCGCCGCCCCGGGGTGCTCAAAAGGTAGCAAGGAAATCAACCTAAGCACCGCTCAAGGAGTGCCTGCTGCAACTGCTAAAGTCAAGGCTAACCAAGGAGACAGCGGCAACACCGAGGTTGAGCTCAATGTAACCCGATTGGCACCACCACAAAAGATAGACCCGAAAACAAACACATTTGTAGTCTGGGCAGAGCCTCTCGATGCCAGTATACCTCCTCAGAATATGGGTGCATTGACCTTAGACGAAAACCTAAGCGGTCAAATGAGGTCCTCCACGTCACATCAGAAGTTTAGATTGTTTGTCACTGCAGAGCCAGCAGCAACGGTTCCCAAACCGACGGGATCGCGGCTCCTCTGGACTGACATCGTCATGACGGGATAGCGGCGCTCTATGCTATGCGTGAGATGCACAAAGACGAAGAAGACGGCATTATCCGTGGACCGGTAAATATACGACGAACGTCGCGCCCTCTCCTGACTGACTTTCGACATGAATATCTCCACGATGCGCTCGTACGATTTGCCGGGAGATAAAGAGCCCGAGGCCCAATCCACGCTGGTCCCCCTCTCCCACAGCACGCTTGAAGCGCTCGAAAACCATTTCGCGTTTTTCTGCCGGGATGCCCTTGCCTTCGTCGCGAACGACGAGGGTCACCCTATCCTCCGTTCGAGATACTGATACCCAGACCGGCTTCCCGGCCGCGTATCGAGCGGCATTCGTTAACAAGTTGCTCAGAACTTGTTCGATGCGAAACTTGTCCCAGGTGCCGATCACGGCCTCGTTCGTATCGACGTGCAGCGCGCAACCTGCGCTCGTCAGCAGTGGCCTGAACTTCTCAACGATCTCTCGAATCAAGGATGTAAGGTCGAATTCTGATTTTCGGATGGTCAGGGCGCCGGAAACTATCCGGGTCGCGTCCAACATGTCATCGACAAGTCGAACCAGTTTATCCACCTCGGTATGATTGCTTCTGAGCAGCCGTGTCAGCTTTTCAGCGAGTTCCTCGGCCGGGAGGCCTCGACTTGTTATCCGTAACCCCAGTTCCGTCTGAAGCTTCATGGACGTAAGCGGAGTCTTCAGCTCGTGGGATGCGATCGAGATGAAGTCATCCCGATCCTTCGTCGCCCTTTCCTGAAGATTAAGAAGGTTTAAGACCTGATATTGCCTGCTACGAGCACGAAGAGCGACCATGACCGTGCTCACAAGAGTTACGGGATGAAAGGGGCGCTCCAGCAGTGTCACGTTGCCGCTCGGTGCCAAGATCCTAAGAATCCGCCCGGCGGGAAGAGACGTCCGTCCCGGACTGACCATAATGATAATAGGTATATCCGACCAGGGTTCCTGATTCTGAATGGCGATTTTCAAAGAAGAAACAGCATCCGAAGCAAGCGCCTCTTCAGCGATCAGGATCGCTCCCGCATTTCTGCGGATTTGAAAACAAAGTGAACCGATATCAGAGAAGGTGACGGCACTGATCCTCTCTTGCCTGAGTGCCTTCGCGAGGAGGGTTGCGTCCTGGCCAGTGGGGGCGAGGATCAGAACGTCGAGCCCCGCGGCGTCAACTTTTGCTTCGTTTTGCGCGGCCTCGGGAGCCATTCTCTTTTTCCAGTATTTTCTGCTGTTTCCCATGGAAGCTGGGGATCCCTGTGAGGACCCCTTGAAACTCTGACAAGGGCTCCCCGACGGTTATTCCATTTTTTCCGATCGCGAACTCACGAATTGTTGTTTCATGACTACCGCCGCGTTTCTTCATAACAGAAACAGCCTTCTTAACGGCGCCGGCAGCCTCAAAAAAGCGGGTAATTACCACCGTATCGGCGAGGTACGTAATATCCATCGGTGCAGTCATCGCCGACCCAAGCAGCCCCTGTTGCGCAAGCACCAGAATTGTGGCAACCCCCTGGTTTCCCAGAAAGGCGAGCAGTTCGTGGAGCTGCAGTATTAGAAACTGCTCTTGTGGCATCGCCTGAAGATAACCATTCAAACTGTCGATCACAATAACGCGCGGCTTTTTCGCGAGGACCGATGATCGAACGGAGTCGGCAAATTCGCCCGGAGAAAGTTCGGCAGGATCAATCTTTCGGACCTCCAGCAAACCTTCAGCGAGGTACTTCTTGAGATCCATTCCGAGCGCGGCGGTTCGTGCCAGGAGCGTGTCAATACTCTCTTCGAAGGCAAAGATCATCGCGTGCTCTCCGCGCTGAGCTGCCGCGGCTGCGTACAGGATGGAAAGAGTAGATTTGCCTGTGCCCGCCGGACCGAGAAATAACGTACTCGTTCCGGCATCGAGCCCGCCCCCGAGAAGGGCGTCCATCCTGGGGATGCCGCTGGAGATCCGCTCTCTCTTGAATTCCGTGAGGTGTTGCGTCGAGATCATTCTCGGGAAAACCTCGATCCCCCCCGTTTGGATAATGTAGTCGTGATACCCGCCCGTGAACTTGATTCCTCGAACCTTCACGATATTGAGACGTCGCCGCTCGCCACCGAACTCGGGATGCATTTTCTGCAGATTGATTACGCCATGGACGATACTCTGAACCTGCAGATCCGTAGGGGCGGCCGTACGATCATCGAGGACCATTACGGTACAGTTTCTGCCGGAAAAAAATTGTTTGAGAGACAACATCTGCCTGCGGTATTTGAGAGGAGTCTCGGCGAGCATTCTCATCTCCGATACCGAATCAAAAACAACACGGGTCGGCTTGACGCGTTCAACCTCGGCCAACAATAATGCCGTTGTCTGATTCATTTCGACTTCTGACGGATGAAACACGGTGTTTTGGGACTCGGGCTGGAGCTGCTCCTCGAGGGACGAAAGCTCGAAAAGCGAAATATCCTTCAGGTCCCAGCCGTGAGAAGCCGCCACCGTATTCAACTCTTCTTCCGTTTCTGAAAAAGTAATGTATAAGCCCTTTTCCCCCTGGCGCGCTCCTTCGAGCAGGTACTGCAAGGCAAGGGTTGTCTTGCCAGTGCCCGGTTCTCCTTGGACCAGATAGAGACGATTTCTGGGGAGTCCACCACGAAGAATATCATCCAAGCCCGCAATGCCGGTTCGACAACGTCCCTGCTCTGTTTTGCTCATGTCTAAGTAAGACCTTTCTCTTAACTGCTTGTCGGTGAAGGTTTTTCTGGCGCAAGCGCACCATAAAGCGAGAAGGACCGAAGAACTTAAAAACGAGAACCATGAAAAAATGGCGGAGAGAGAGAGATTCGAACTCTCGAGCGGTTTTACCCGCTGCTCCCTTAGCAAGGGAGTGCCTTCGACCACTCGGCCATCTCTCCTGAGAAGTCGTCTCTAAATGACATAACGCAACTTTGGTCCCCGCCGCAAGCGCAGATCGCAGGCTCATTAACTTTGAACAAACTTTTTTGCTCGAATATTTTTGCAAAAACCTCCTCTGACCATTATAACGCGACACATGATGGATTCCGAACGGAATACCCCCATCACCCAGATGGAAGCGGAAGATCGCAAGATCAAGCTCGTGGGCAC
>MEQK01000090.1 GCA_001770175.1 Bdellovibrionales bacterium RIFOXYD1_FULL_55_31
TAGACCGTATTCACCATGACCACGGGAAACGTGACATTCGGGAACAAATCCACCGGCAATCGCGAAAGCGACACGTAGCCAAGTGCGAGCATCAAAATCACCACACACGAGACGAAGATCGGCCTCTTGATGGCCAGGTTCGCGAGATTCATTTCGCATCTCCATAGGTTTTCATATTGGCAAGCAACGTCAGTAGCTCCGCCTGAGAACGGATGCGGGCGAGCTGCGAGTTGCGATAGTCCTGTTCAAACTGCAGAACCTGGAAAGTCACCGTTCGGCCACGCGTGAGCCGATCCCGCTCGTGATCGTACTTTTCTTTCTGAACGGCTTCCATTCCGAGCGCCAGTTGAAGCCGGCGCTTAGCGTCGTTGAACTTGGTGCTCAGGTCTGCCCAATCGCGCTCCTGCTCAAACAGCCTTCGTTCGAAATTCAATACGGCACCATCAGACTCGCGCCCATACCCCTCACGAACATCGGACAGGGCTCCGAAATCAAGGGGCATCGTCAATTTGACGCCCGCCGCGTACGTCGGATTTTCCGTCTTGAAAGATTGACTGACGGATTGAGACATCCGGGGATCGCGGCCGTTCAAGGCGACGCTTCCGAACAGGTCGAAAGTCGGGCGGTTCTTCTCGCGCCCGATCACCGTGCTGGCAACCGCGGCTTTCTGGGCCGCTTCGGCCGCTTTCACGTCCTCACGCATCGGGGCCCGCGCCGGAATCGTGATCCGATCCATGGCGATCGTATCAACTTTTATCAACTTTTCTGAAACGCGGTCACTGTCGACTCCGCGTCCGGTGTTGAAGGCCCTGGAGGCCGCGGCCTCTTCATCGATCGCGGCCTGAAGCTCGAGAGCTCGGGCCTGGAGAAGCGCTTCAGCTTGCAGAAGATCCGCGCGATCGGCAAGCTGGAGCCGAAGCCGGCGGTCATTCCAGTCCCGGATCTTTTTGGCACGAGCAACACTGTCCTTCTGAACCGCGACGGTTTCGCGAGCAAGCGAGAGCCTCCAGTAAATAGCCTCGGCTTGCGCCTTCGTCATTTTGATCCGAAAGCTTTCGCCATATCCCGTAACAAGCGCTCCGGACTCAATCAACGTCTGCGTCGCACGTGTTTCACGGCCGAGCCGATTTCTCCAGAGATTCAGGTTCAACTCAATAACCGGTTTCGAGTCGTAAAACGAGCTTGTGAAGCCAGGTGCCGCCGACACCAGCGGTGAACGTGGATTGAGGATGTCGTTATGGTCAATCTGGTAATAGAGCCGCCCCGACAAACCGAACGATGTCAGCTGCTGAATTCCCGCGGAATAGCTCGTCGCATTCACTTTTTCGCTGAGATAGAACTGATTACTGCCCTCGGACGCGTCACTTGCATGCCGGGCGTTCGCGAAGAGCGTGGGCGCGAGGAGGACGTCTTTTTCAACCGAGCGGGCGAACGCGCCAGCCGAGATTTCGGCGGCTCCCCTCATCCCGAGATTGCCTCGTCCGACTTGCGCCAGATACTCATCCAAGCCCAGTTCCGATTCCGCGAATGCGGTTCCGGAAAGAGCGATCCACAGGCACGGCAGGGCGAGCCTGAAAACCCTGAAAAACATGCTCCGTCTCATGCTTCACCTCGCTGTCGATCGGCGATCGGCATAAGGAGTGAGTTCACGAAAATGGTCTGAATATGATCGATTGCGGCCGCCCGGTGCGCGGCGTCCCGCAGGCTGCGGCCGAGGATTTTCTGAGACAGCCCTTCCATCCGGTTCAGATGCATCACCGACCCGAACAGCAGGCTCGCCACTATGAGAGGGTCAAATCCGGTTTGCATGATCCCGAGTTTCTGGGATGTCCGGAAGAATTCCACGGAAGTCTCGTAAACATACAGGAACGTCTCTCGAAAAATCCGCTCGGTGATCGCCTTGGAAAGGTGAATGTCGCGATCGATGATCTTGGTCACCTCCGGCTCGGCCTCGCAGGAACGGATGAGTTCCTCGACGAACATCCGGATCCTCACCTTGAATTCCTCGCGGGAGGAAGGTGGCTTCAGAATGCGTTCTGCCGCGGCAAGCTTCGATTCGGCGAATTCCTGAAGACACGCCTGGTAAAGGTTCTCTTTCCCGCCGAAGTGATAGCTGACAAGGCTGATATTCACTCCCGCTTCGTTCGAAAGGTCTTTCACCGATGTCGCGTCATAACCTTTTTCGGAAAACAATTTTTTCGCCGCAGCGATCAAGGCCTCTCGCGTGCCCTCGGTCTTCTGGCGTTTTGCGGGGCGGGGCGCTTTAGAAGGACCGCGCGCGGCGCCCTTTCCGGACTTCTTTCTGGGATTTGTGACCATGAATCAGTTCTAAATGACCGTCTTCAGAACTGTCAATTGATCATTTGAAAAAATTTTATGAACATTTAAACCCGGAGAACAACCCTCAACTTTTCTTTTCAAAACCGGGATTCAGCTGATCCAGCCGCTCTTTCAACTGTTTTTCCAAGCCTATTTCCTTCGGTTCATAAAATCTGGTTCCGAGAATCCGCTCCGGAAGGTGTGTCTGACTTACTCGACCTTTGGGATCGGAGTGTGCGTAGCGATAGCCTTTTCCATACCCTTCCTTTTTCATCAGCCCCGTAACGGCGTTGCGAATATGCATCGGAACAGGAAGTGCGCCGCTCGCCCTGACTTCGGCCGTCGCACGGTTGAACCCCTCGTAACTCGCGTTGCTTTTGGGCGCGAGCGCGAGATAAGTCACCGCCTGCGCGAGATTGATCCGGGCCTCGGGCATTCCGATGAAATCGACCGCCTCTTTTACGGCGACGGCGACCATCAGCGCGCGAGGATCCGCGTTTCCGACGTCTTCGGAAGCTAAAATCACGAGACGCCGGGCGATGAACAGCGGGTCCTCCCCGCCTTCGAGCATGCGGGCGAGATAATAGAGCCCCGCATGAGGATCGCTGTCGCGAATGCTTTTTATGAAAGCCGAGACGACGTTGTAATGTTCTTCGCCTCCTTTGTCGTACGGAATCGGCTGCCGTTCGAGCGCTGATTCAAGCGCTTTTTTGACCTGCTCGACATCGAGCGGCTCATCGTGACCCTGCGTCCCAACGAAAAGCGAGACGCTCTCGAGAGCCGTCAGTCCTCGTCGCGCGTCTCCTTCGGACACGCTCGCGAGCCAGCGGACGGCTTCGGGTGTGAGCTTCAGAAAGCCACCGAGCCCCCGCTCCGGATCGTTCAGTGCTGAATCGATCACCTTCGAAAGCGCTTCTTCCGAAAGCGACTCGAGACGAATCACCCTCGCGCGCGAAAGGAGCGCCGAGTTGAGCTCAAAACTGGGATTTTCCGTCGTTGCACCGATCAAAGTCAGAGTCCCGTCTTCGACATGCGGAAGGAGGGCGTCCTGCTGCGATTTATTAAAGCGATGAATTTCATCGAGAAAAAGGATCGTCTTACGCTTGCTCAAACGACGCGCCTGTTTGGCCCGCTCAACGACTTCCTTGATATCCTTCACCCCGGCCAAAACGGCGCTGAGCGCCTCAAAATTGGATTGGGTTTTTTTGGCGACGATCCTGGCAAGAGTCGTTTTGCCGCATCCGGGCGGCCCCCAAAGGATCAGCGAAGGAACCCGGTCCGTCTCGATCCATTGGCGAAGAGGCTTGCCGGGACCAAGAACCTTTTCCTGACCGACAAAGTCGTCGAGGGAGACGGGCCGCATCCGGTGCGCAAGCGGTCCTGAGATCGGTCCTTTGTCCTTGGAAGACTCCTCGGAGTCCCGCTCAGCCAGATCGAATAGGTCGAAAGTATCAGTCGGACTCAAAATTCATCCTTCCTTCAGATCGTTCGTCTTTGCTTTTTTTGCTAGTTAGCATATTTCTGACCGCTAGGGGACCCAAAGGCAATGAGTAAAACCCGAAAGTCAGCCCAAAAGCCGGCAAGCTCCGCAAAGTCTCTCAAACTCAAGAAAATCGGAATTGTTGTCCGGCACTTCCAACCCGTAGCGGATGCTTTCGGCGTTCAGCTTGCGCGCCTGATCCTCGCCAAAGGCTACCGCGTCGTGCTGGCCGATGAGAGCATGTCAGCGGTGAAGGCATTCAAAGCCGCCTTTAAGTCAAAAACCCAGATTGCCCCGAAAGCGAAATTGCCCGAACTGACTGACCTCGTCATTGTTCTCGGCGGCGATGGTACGTTTTTAAGCATTGCGCGGCTCATGAGGAAAAGAAGTGTTCCGGTGCTTGGCATCAACATGGGACAACTCGGCTTTCTGACCGAAATCAAAAAAAGCGAAGCTGAACTCGTTTTAGAATCAATTCTCGACGGCGGACCGGTCACCATCGACGAGCGGGTCCTTTTTGAAGTGACACTTCGAAGACAGCGGAGGGTCATCTTTTCCGGTCCGGTCGTGAACGATGCCGTGATCTCAAAAGGCAGCATCGCGCGAATCATCGGGCTTCAGGTTCGCGTGAATGGAAAATTCGTGCATGACGTCCGGTCAGATGGAATCATCCTGAGTACCCCCACGGGTTCTACCGCGTATTCGCTCGCGGCCGGCGGCCCAATTCTGGAACCATCGCTTCCAGCCATAGCGCTGACGCCGATCTGCCCCCACAGCCTGACCCAGCGTCCAGTCATCCTTCCCGACAGCGCCGAGGTCGAGGTGGTATTGAAGGACAGCCCAGGCCCCGTACTTCTGACCCTCGACGGTCAAGACGCGATCGCGATGCAGAAGGAAGATATGGTCACCGTTCGCCGTTTCAGAAAACACGCGCTCAAGCTGATTTCGTCGCCAACCCGGGACTATTTCAGCGTTCTTCGCGAAAAGTTGAGCTTTGGCGCCAGGAATTAGGCCCAGAATAAGCAAGGAGTAAGGAATTGCTGGAAACTCTCAGTATCAAGAACATCGCGATCATCGATTCCGCCGAGATCCCCTTTCGCGAGGGCCTGAATATTCTTTCGGGTGAAACAGGGGCCGGAAAATCCATCATTATCGAGGCGATTTCGCTTATTCTTGGAAGCCGGGCAAAAGCCGAACTTCTCCGGGCCGGATGTGAGGAAGCCGTCGTTGAAGGACTTTTTGATATTTCCGGGATACCCTGGGCCTGCCCACGTTTGGAAAAACTCGGCTTCGCCGCGCCCTCGGGCGAGTTGCTGATCAAAAGGACCATTCATCAGGCGGGGCGGCACCGGATCTACGTCAACGGAGAACTCGCCACGCTGGCCATTCTTCAGGAGCTCTGTGACGGGTTGGTTGATTTATGCGGACAGCATGAACACCAGTCGCTCACAAAACCGCACATCCAGCTTGAAATCCTGGACAGATATGGGGAGCTCGAAAAACAAGCGCAGCTCGTGGCCGATCTTCACGGCCAACGACGCGCGTTGCTTCAGGAGCATGAACGAATCCGCGCTTCCGAATCCGAGCGCGAGAAGCGCGCTGACTTCCTGAAATTCCAGATTGAAGAGCTTCGTGCAGCCGATCTGAAGCTCGGCGAAGACGAGTCACTCCACGCCGAAAAACAGCTCCTGCAATCGGCTGAGTCGCGGGTTCAGACCGCCGAGATCGCGAGGCAGTTACTCGAAGACGAATCCGGCGCCTTGAACGCGCTGCGCGGCGCTCTGAATAAAATACGGACGTTGAGCCAGCTTGACGAACGGGTTCTCCCTCAGACCGAGTCGCTCGAACGCGCGGTCGCCGAAACGGAAGACGTCAGCTTGTCCCTGAACCGATATCTTGGCTCCGTGGATTTGAACTCCGAGAGGCTGGAGGAAATCCAGGCGCGTCTTTCGATGATCGCGGACTTTCGCCGCAAGTATGGGTCCGAGATTACGGACATGCTCGAAACACAGGCTCGCCTCGAACGGGAATTCACGGCCCTGGACCAGTCGGAGAAACGCCTGCAGGACCTTTCAGCGGAACTTGATCGCATCAACGCGGAGTTCCTGCGTACGGGAATAAAGCTTTCGGCCGCTCGGAAAAAAATTTCAGAGCGCCTCGCCGAAACGGTGACGAAAGAGCTGAAGGACCTGAAAATGGCAGAGGCGAAGTTCGAAATCGAACTCACCAAAAAACCGGAGCTCCGCGATTGGACCGCCTCGGGGGCCGACGCGATCCAATTCCTCGTTCAGACGAACCGGGGCGAACCGGCGAGGCCTCTCGCCAAAATCGCTTCGGGCGGCGAGCTCTCGCGCCTGATGCTCGCGATCCGGCGGGTTGTTTCCGATCAGGGCGGCATTGGCGTGTATCTGTTCGACGAAATTGATGCGGGGATCGGAGGCCAGACCGCGTTCCAAGTCGGCAAAAAACTGAAAACCGTCGCCCGCTCCAATCAGGTGATCTGTATTACGCACCTCCCGCAGGTCGCCTCGTTCGCGGACCATCATCTCATTGTCCGGAAGAACTCAAAGGCAAAGCGCACCATTACCGAAGTCCTCTCGCTTGCTGCTGGCGAACGGAAGGAAGAGCTCGCCCGCATGCTCGGCGGCCCCGAGCTGACGAAAAAGAGTCTTGAAAACGCCTCGGAATTGCTTGAACTGGCGCGAGAATAGTGAAGCCGGCCTAACGTTCGCCCGAGCCGCTTTTTTCGGGAATTTTTTTAACAAGCTCCTCGAGATCCTCAAGGTCTTCCTCACTGACCGGAATTTCGATTCTTCCCGTTTCCGCCGTGTCGGGTTTCGGAGCAGGCTTCTTCTGACCCGGCTCCTGCTTCAGCGGGCCCCGTGTCGCTGAAGGCGTCGCCGCGGATCGCGCGGGCGCAATCCCGGAAGCGCGGAGCAACGCTTCGGCGGCGACCGCCTCCTCGTTTTCCTTCAGTGGCGTTGCCTGCGATGGCCGTACCCAATCTTTCTTCTGCTCGATCCAGCGGGCATATCGGTCGAAGGACCACATTCCGTCCTCTCCGCCGACTTGAATCGTCGAAACGATCTGGCTGAACTGACCGGCGCGAATATTCGACTTCGCGCTCGTATTCGCGACAAGAACTTCGCACTGCGGGATCTGGAGCTGCTGCTGCGGTAGATACGTAAGTCGCTGGCAAATGACCCCGTTCAGACAATCGGCAAGCTGTGTCCGGATGCTCGACTGCATTTCTGATGGAAAAGAAAGGCAGATCCGGCTCAGCGCTTCGGCGCAAGTTGACGAATGCAAAGTCGCGAGGACGAGATGGCCCGTCTCTGCCGCATTCAGCGTCAGGCGCATCACATCGGGCGTACGCATCTCACCAATGACGAGAACGTCGGGACTCTCCCGCATTGCGTCGATCAAAGCCTGCTCGAAGCTCGGCACGTGAGTGGGAACCTCTCTCTGCCGGATGAACGACTGCCGGTTGGTAAAAAAGTATTCGATCGGGCTTTCTATGGCGAGGATGTGGCGACGCTGAGTGCGATTAATTTCTTCGATGAGCGCGGCGAGCGTGGTCGACTTTCCGCTTCCCGTCGGACCGGAAATGATGACTAAACCGGTCTTTGCCTCGACAAATCTGCGGAGATCCGGATGCAGATTGCAGTCGCGCAGGTTATTTTGAAACGACGAGAGTAATCGAATCGCGAGCCCGAGCCCGCGAACGGTCTGGAAAACGTTGACGCGGCAGCGGACGCCATGAACGGTCCGCGAAAGGTCAACCGAGCGGCGCTCGAGAAACTCCTGCCAAAGTTCCGGCCCCAAGAAGTCCTTTGCACTTGAAAGCAAAACATGAGCGGGGATCGGTTCACCCACCGGGATGAGCTCCCCCCTGATCCTAAGTACGATCGAAGTGCCCGCTTCCAGCAGAAGATCACTCGCGCCACGTTCTTTGGCGTTACGGACTGCATCTTTGAGCATAAGGACCTCCTAAACCGCGCAGATCAGCCGCGCGCGGGACTGGACGGCGAGATCAATTTCATTCGGATCAACTCGCCCGAACCCGTCATCCACGAAACATAAGACCCGTTCGATCGCGGATCTCCGGTATTCATGTAAAAACCATGCCGGTCACCCGCGGTGATAGCAAGTTCATCCGCGTCATGGGAATGACCAAGCACGACGAAATCAGCGCCACGCGCGACTTGCCTTGTCGCGAATTCACGGAATATCGGGCGCAGTCGATCGGCGCGACGCGTTTGCCGATCGCGGGAAGCAGCCCCGTTCTTGCGACTTTTTTTGCTCATTCTGGTACCGAGCCAATCGATCAGCGCGTCCGGCGCGAGCCTCACGAAAGCCCTCATGATCACGCTTCTGAAAAATCGCCGTAAAACGAGATATCGAAAATCCGAACGATCCACCTGATCACCGTGGGCAACGTAAAAACATTTGCCGTCGATTTCGAATTCCAGCCCGCCATCGTGCACCCTGAACCCAGAAATTTCGCCAAAGACCTTCTCAAGCAGAAAGTCATGATTTCCTTCGATGTAATCGATCGACACGCCACGGGCGGCCGCATCGCGCGACGCGCTCAAAAATTCGGCATGCCGTTCGAGAAACAGCTTCTTGGCGCCGACAAACAATTCAAACACATCACCGGCAAAAACCAGTCGATCGCCACGATTCGCCTCGCGAATCAGGGTGAGCACGGCCGGATAGAACGGATCCTCAGGCCCCAACAGGTGAAGGTCCGAAAGAATAATGAGGTTCATGGATATTCGGGCTTAACGAGTCTAGAGCTTCTGATCAAGGATTTTTCCGCGCTGCCGTCCATCTTTGGAAACTGCTTCGCGAAGACGGACGAACTCCTCGCCCGTGAACTGGCGAACAACGGCGCCGGTTCCGTCTTTGAGGACCACTTTCAAACCGGGGCCGTTACCCTCGGACGAAACACTCAAGCCCTTTGCTATGGTTTGCGCATCAGACTTGAAAGATGCCATTGCCTCGGTGACCTTCCGTTCAGTGACCTCGAAGCTTGGCGAATCATCTTCCTGTTCTTTTCGGGGGTTTTTCTGATTTTGTTGGTGCTGCTGGCGTGAATGGCCGTCCTGCCGTTCCCGTACGGTTTCCAAAGATCGGATTGTTTCGGCAACGGGGGCGATCTTCAATTCACCAATCCTCCATCCCATAGATCGGAAGATCCTGACAGAGAGTTGAGAAAATCCACATACCCGACGGTTTTGCTACGCCGACGGGCCGAGGGTTGTCACAAGTGACTATTAAAGAAAGAAACCCCCGGGAGCTCGGCACTCCCGGGGGTGGGCTTAAGAGAGCCCACGGACCCGATTGTCCGTGGGGCTCAGGCGCACTTGGTTAATATTTAGAGCAGCTTCAGGGCCGACATCGGGGCGGAATTGGCCTGGGCCAAGACCGAGATCCCCGCCTGCTGAAGGATGTTGCCGCGAACCAGTTCGGAGGTTTCGGTTGCTACATCCGTATCCGCGATTCGTGACCGTGCTTGCGACAGGTTCTCTTTAGTGATGCCAAGGTTATTCACCGTAGCGTGCAACTTGTTCTGCATTGCTCCGAGCCGGGCACGTGATCCGAAAACTCGGCTGATCGCTTCATCCACTTTGTCGATTGCCTCACGAGCTCCATCGATCGACTCGTAATCCAGGCCTTCAACTCCGAGCGACGATGCACGAACATCGTTTTCACTCGTATTGAAGAGAATGCGATCCGCTTCGTCGTTTCGGGTGCCAACCTGGAATTCGAGATCCGCTTTGCTGGCCTGTCCGTTCAACAACGGCGTGCCGTTGAATGTCGTAACATTCGCGATACGATCCACTTCCTGCAAGAGGCTCTGAACTTCCTGATTGATGTAGCCCCGTTCCTTGTCTCCCACCGTATCGGAAGCTCCCTGCACCGCCAACTCACGCAAACGGATCATGATGTTGCCGATTTCGCTCAAACCACCTTCAGCAACCTGCGCGAAGGAAATTCCGTCGTTCGCGTTGCGCTCGGCCTGAGTCATGGACCTGACCTGAGCACGTAAATTTTCACTGATCGAGAGCCCGGCGGCATCATCGCCGGCTTGCGTAATCCTCTGACCTGAAGACAAGCGTTGATAGACTTTCGCCTGATCGTCACTTGTCCGGGAAAGAGCACGATTTGCAGAAATAGCGGCCATATTCGTAGAGATTCTCAAGCCCATAGTTCCTCCAGTAGGCACACCCACTCATGACGCTATGTGTCTAAGACACTTCGTGTCAATGCTGGCTTCGAGTGAGCCTTTGGTTAAACGCCACGTGCGATCAAGATCGTACGTAGACCGAGTTTTATTGTTTTGGATGAACGTCTGAGTGTTGGAAGAACTTCCGTTAGACGTGCGTAGGCTTTGTCAGCTTTCGCCAGTCTTTGTCCCGCATCCGGTCAACAACGCCGGATTGTTCAACTTGATACCGCCTCGTGCAACAGCAATGTACAGTCGGCAGACGTTGTCAGTTTTCTCTGGAGGCCCATCCTCCT
>MEQK01000091.1 GCA_001770175.1 Bdellovibrionales bacterium RIFOXYD1_FULL_55_31
CAGCTCAATGAAGCTCCCCATTTATCTCGATTACCATTCGACAACGCCCGTCGATCCCGAAGTTTTACGAACGATGGTGCCGTATTTCACTGAAATTTTCGGAAATGCCGCGAGCCGCAACCATGAATACGGGTGGACGGCCGAAGCCGCGGTCGAAAAGGCGCGCGAACAGGTCGCCAGACTGATCGGCGCGAACGCCAAAGAGATCGTATTCACCAGCGGGGCGACCGAAAGCGATAACCTCGCGCTGCTCGGCGTCGCCGAGATGTACGCCGAAAAAGGCAATCACATCATTACCACCCCGATTGAACACAAGGCGATTCTCGATACCTGCGCCTATCTCGAGAAAAAAGGCCTCTCGGTCACGTATCTCCCAGTTGATTCGACCGGACGCGTAAGCCCGGAGTCAGTTCGAAACGCGATCACCCCTAAGACGATTCTCGTCTCCGTGATGGCCGCGAACAATGAAGTAGGAACCATCAACCCGATCGCGGAAATCGGAAAAATCTGCAAGGAAAGGGGCGTCCTTTTTCATTCCGATGCCGTCCAGGCAATCGGAAAAGTCCCCGTCGACGTCGAAAGCATGGGAATCGATCTCCTTTCTATTTCCGCACACAAGATGTACGGACCCAAGGGCGTCGGCGCCCTTTATGTGAGGCGGAAGAACCCCCGTGTCCGGCTTTCACCAGTCATTCATGGCGGTGGCCACGAACGGGGCATGCGCTCAGGCACGCTGAACGTTCCTGGAATCGTCGGTTTCGGCAAAGCCGCCGAAATCGCCGGTCGCGAGATGGCATGTGAGGGTGCCCGGCTGAAAGCGCTTCGGGACCGCCTCTGGGACGGCATTCGAGAGTCCCTCGATGAAGTTTATGTGAACGGTCACCCGACGGAGCGTCTCCCCGGCAACTTGAATGTGAGTTTTGCGTACGTCGAAGGCGAATCCCTCATGCTCGGAATGAAGGAGCTTTCTGTTTCGAGCGGTTCCGCCTGCACCTCGGCAAGCCTCGAACCCTCGTACGTCCTCAGAAAGATGGGCGTCGGCGACGATCTCGCGCACACAAGCATCCGCTTCGGTCTCGGACGCTTCACGACCGAAGAGGAAATCGATTACGCGATCGACAAAGTGATCAGCACGGTGAAAAAACTGAGAGACCTTTCTCCACTGTACGAAATGGTGAAGGAAGGAATCGACCTGAAATCCGTCTCGTGGAGTGCCCATTGATATGAAATATAATGACAAGGTCATCGACCATTACGAAAACCCAAAGAACGTCGGATCCCTGGACAAGAATTCGCCGAACGTCGGCACCGGGATGGTCGGAGCACCCGAATGTGGCGACGTCATGAAACTGCAGCTCGAGATAGATGAAAAGACAAACGTCATCAAAGACGCGAAATTCAAGACCTTCGGATGCGGAAGCGCGATCGCGAGTTCATCGCTCGCCACCGAATGGGTCAAGGGGAAAACCATCGACGAGGCCCTCGCGATCCGGAATACCGAAATCGTGGAAGAGCTTTCGTTGCCGCCGGTGAAGATTCACTGTTCCGTTCTAGCCGAGGAAGCGATCAAAGCAGCCGTGAACGACTACATGAGTAAACGGAAAAATCCGTCCAAGGAGTGAGGCCCGCCATGTCCATATCCATGACCATCACCGAAAAGGCAGTCCGGGAGATCAAGCGAATCCAAACCGCCGATCAGACGGCGACCAACGCGGCACTCAGGGTAATGGTGATCGGAGGCGGCTGCTCCGGGATGAGTTATAAACTCGGTTTTGACAATCAGCCCGCCGCCGCGAATGACAAAGTGATCGAGCAGGATGGCATCAAACTGGTCATCGATGCGAAATCTTTTCTGTATCTCGCCGGGACTCAGTTGGATTTTTCCGACGGATTGAACGGTACCGGCTTTGTTTTCAACAATCCTAACGCGAAGCGAACCTGTGGTTGTGGGTCCAGTTTTTCAGCATAAACCCGGAGCCTGCGCTCGCTGCGCTCATCCGCTGGAGGATTTGAATTCCACGCACGTTTGCAAGGCGTGTGGCCGGCCTCAGCCCGCACCCGAGCGGACGATTCCGCCTGATTACTTCGCCTTTTTCGGCATTAGGCCTCGTTTGCGCCTGAACGTGACGGACCTCGAGAAGCGCTTCTACGAAATTTCACGGACGCTTCACCCCGATCGATTCACCACTGCCGCCGCCGAGGACCGGCTCGCCTCCGTCGAGAGAATGACCCTCCTCAACGAAGGGTACCGAACATTGAAGGATTCCTTCGCCCGGCTCCGCTATTTTTTGGAGTTGGCGGGTGTTTCGAGATCCGGACGCGCGGTCCCAAGCGCTCTTGCCGAGCTTTGGTTTGAAGTTCAGGAATCGATGAGCGAACACGCTGAATCAGCGGCAGCCAAATTGGCGTCTTTCGAAGAACTGTTCGCGAGCACCAGCCGCAGCCACGCGCGCGATGTCGAGGCGCTTGAACGTGAAATCGATGCCGCTCTCGAAAAAGCTGAAGCGGCCGGACTGACCCATTCGAGCGACGTTCTGCCGCTGCCGGAGCTTCTTCGAAAGTTGAGCGAGTGGATTCAAGTCGAGATCTATCTCCGCTCCCTCGCCCGTGATGTTCAGCGTCTGAAAGCCGAAGGACCGCAATGTCGCTGAAACTCACCACCCTGAACAGTACCTTTTCAGGCCCTTCGGACCAGCAGGATGCGGGACCGATCGTCGGTATCGATCTCGGGACCACCAACAGCCTGGTTGCTTATGTCCCGAACGTCGCCAAAGACGACAGCACTCATCGCCAACCCGTCATCATTCGCTCGCCCGAGGGCAAAAGCCTGGTTCCGTCCGTCGTTTCCTTTGTGCACGGAAAGCCCGTCGTCGGCCAGGAGGCGAAGCGGCACAAGGTCCGGGATGCAGAGCATACGGTTTTCTCGGTAAAGCGACTTCTCGGAAGAGGTTTTGACGACCTGAAGGGTACCGCGAACGGAAAGATGCCTTATCGAATCATTCCGGGAGAAGGAATCATCCGAATCGAGGTTGGCGATCGTGTGTACACGGCGATTGAGATTTCGGCGGCAATTCTTCGCGAACTCAAGCTCAACGCCGAAAGCGCGCTTGGCGTTCCCGTCTCCCGTGCGGTCATCACTGTTCCGGCTTATTTCAACGATAGCCAGCGCCAAGCCACGCGCGCCGCAGGACGGCTGG
Source organism: Bdellovibrionales bacterium RIFOXYD1_FULL_55_31 (assembly GCA_001770175.1). Lineage (GTDB taxonomy): Bacteria > Bdellovibrionota > UBA1018 > UBA1018 > UBA1018 > XYD1-FULL-55-31. The sequence continues at coordinate 3,198 of MEQK01000091.1, forward strand.
CCGGCTTTGACGTGCTTCGCATTCTCAATGAGCCGACCGCGGCCTCACTCGCCTACGGCCTGGATCGCAAACGACAGGGGCTCATCGCCGTTTTTGATCTCGGAGGGGGAACGTTTGACGTATCGATCCTGAAACTCCACGACGGGATCTTCGAGGTGCTCGCGACGAATGGTGATTCCCTCCTCGGCGGGGACGATCTCGACCTTGCGATCGCGCGAACGGCCGCGGTCGAGATCCAGGAGCAGTTCGGCATTGATCCTTTCGCCGATCGGCAACTGCACGCGGGCCTGCTCGAAACCGCCGAGAACACCAAGATCACCCTTGCCGACGAGTCAAAGGCCGTCCTCGAATTCAGGATCGACTCCGAAAGGATTTACCGGCGAACCTGGACCATCGCAGAATTCGAAAAGCTGGTCCGTCCCGTATTGGAAAGAACTCGTCAACCCTGTCTCAACGCGCTCAAGGACGCACAGATCGAGCCTTCCGAGCTTTCTGACGTCGTCCTGGTCGGCGGACCGACCCGGCTCAAAATCGTTCAAAAAGTCGCGTCTGAAATCTTCAGCCGGGAACCAAACACTTCCGTTCACCCGGATGAAGTCGTGGCGGCCGGTGCGGCCATTCAAGCCGACATTCTCACGGGAAAAAACAAGGACTTCCTCCTCCTTGATGTCGTGCCGCTCTCGCTCGGAATAGAGACCTACGGCGGCCTGATGTCTCCGCTGATTCCGCGAAACACCCGTATTCCCACCGTCGCCCGCGAAACTTTCACGACGTTCGCGGACAATCAGAATGCCGTTGACATCCACGTTCTCCAGGGCGAGCGCGAAAGGGTGGGCGACAACCGCAGCCTGGCCCGCTTCAAACTCAAACCCCTCCAGCGGCTTCCGGCCGGGCTGCCGAGAATCGAGGTCACCTTCCTGATTGATGCCGACGGGATTCTCCAAGTAGCGGCCAAGGACCTCAAGACCGGGAATGAGCAGTCGATCGAAGTTCGCCCGAGCTACGGCTTGACGGACGCCGAAGTCGAGAAGATGCTGCTTGCCAGCCTCGAAAACGCCGAGTCGGACATCGCTTACCGACGACTCATCGACGTGAAAAACGACGCCCAGACCGTTCTCCACGCAGCCGAAAAACGGCTACCCGACGCCGAGCGCCTCGTTTCGGCGCAAGATACCGCCGCCATTCGGGAAGCGATCGAAGAACTTAAAAAATCGCTCGAGGGAACCGATTCCGCGGCCATCCGAAGAGCGAGCAATAGGCTCAATCAAGCGACCTTGCGTCTCGCGGAACTCCTTTTCAAGGGAGTCATTGAAACCACCACAGAGGGGAAATAACCGTGCCGAAAGTGACCTTTCTTCCGATGAACCAAACCGTCGAAACACTTCCTGGCAGGACGATTCTGGAAACCGCTCTCGACCACGATATCCCCGTCCAACATGCCTGCGGCGGTTTCTGCGCCTGTTCGACTTGCCACGTGATCGTCAAGTCGGGTGAAGCAAATCTTTCAGAGAAGGAAGAAAGCGAGGAAGAGCGTCTCGACACCACCCCATCGGTAACGCTTCACTCGAGACTGGCATGCCAGGCCCGGGTAAATGGAGACATTGTTGTCGAAATCGTGAATTTAGAGGAACATTGATCCATGAGACCATTTAAGCTGCTGACCATTGCCGCCGTTGGCCTACTCGCTCTTTGCTGCTCGGCTTGCGGCGAAAGCGTCGCCGCGAAGGCGCCCCCGACCAAACTGAAGACTTTTAATTTCCGCATCATCGGCGAGCCCGAAACCCTTGACTGGAACCGGGCGCACACTCCCATCGAGACGTACATTCTTCTCAATATCATGGAAGGTCTCCTGGCGTTCGACGGCGCGATGAAAGTATCCCCCGCCCTGGCCCAGAGCTGGACCATCAGCCCCGACGGGAAGACCTACACCTTCAAGCTGCGGCCCGATGTAAAATGGTCAGATGGGGTCCCGCTCAAAGCACGGGATTTCGTTTATAGCTGGAAGCGATTGCTTTCCCCCATGACTGCCGCGGCATACGCCTATTTCTTATTCGATGTCGAAGGAGCTGAAAATTTCAATAAGGGGCTCAATAAAGATTTCGGCAGTGTGGGAATCAAGGCCCTCGACGACGTGACCTTTCAAGTTCGGCTCGCGCATCCGGTTGCCCACTGGATCACGATTCCCACGTTCTGGGTCACCTTCCCGTTACGCGAAGACGTTGTCCAAAAAAACGGCTCAGACTGGGAAAAGCCCGGACGAATGGTCACCCTCGGTCCCTATAAGCTGGTTGCGCATGACATCGACTCCAAAATCGTTCTACGCCCGAACCCGAATTATCACGGTAAACGAGGCAATATCGAGGAAATCAACGCGCTGATCGTGAAGGACGCAACCACCGCCGTGACGCTTTACGAATCAGGAAAACTCGATTTCGTGACGGACCTTTCGACGCTCGACGTGAAACGCTTTTCGAGCAGTCCTGATTTCAAGGTGTTTCCCTATCTGAAAACGGCCTATCTCGGGCTCGTGGTGGATAAATTTCCACTCACGAATTTGAAAGTGCGGCGTGCGATCGCCATGGCGATAGATAAATCCAAGTTCGGCGAACTTCTTTACGGAAAGCAGCAGGCCGCGACCACCTTGGTGCCCCCCTCCCTGATCGCCTACTCAAAAACCCTGGGGCTCCCCTATGATCCCGTCAGGGCAAAGGCCGAATTGCGGGCTTCGGGACTCGACATGTCACGTCCGCTTAACCTGGATCTCGTCATCCCGAACTGGGACAAGCCGCTCAACGTCGCGCAATTCATTCAGGGTGAACTTCACAAAAACCTCGGGCTGAGCGTCAATCTCCAGCCATTCGACAACAAAACGTTTCGCGCCCAGGTGGACCTCCGGGCTTATCCGCTTTTCCAACTGAGTTGGAGCGCCGATTATCCCGATCCCGACAATTTCGTTTCCTTGTTCCTGTCATCTTCCGGCAACAACCGAACCACCTGGAAGAATGCTCAGTATGACCAGCGGGTTCTTGCGGCGCGGCGGATGCCCGATCTGAAGGCGCGGGAGAAGATTTACCTCCAGCTCCAGAAACAGCTTCTCGAGGAGGAGACCGTCATCATTCCGCTCTACTATGAGCCGAATATCGCGCTCGTCCGCCCTCGCGTAAAAGGGCTCGAACTGAACCCCATCAATTATCTTCTCTTAAAAAAAGTGTCGGTCGACTAGCCTGAACGCGGTTCAGAAGATCGTCCCGCCGCCCTGCGGATCGAGCACGTCCCGAAGACCGTCCCCAAGGTAGCTGAAAGCAAGCATCGTGAAAAAGAGAATGGCCCCCGGATAAATAATGAGATGCGGAAAGCTCCTCATCGCGCGAAACCCCTCATTCGCCAACGTCCCCCAGCTCGAATAGGGAGGCTGTATTCCGAGCCCGATGAAGGACAGGAAACTTTCGGACATGATGTTCGAAGGGATCTGCATCGTCAGTGAAACAATGATGGGTCCCCAAAGATTCGGCAGGATGTGTTTGAAAACGATGGAAAAGCCGCTTACGCCCAAGGCCCGAGCGGCTTCTACGTAAGCCATTTCCTTCGCTTGCAGAACCTGTCCCCGGACAAGGCGGGCCTGAGTCACCCAAGCCGTCATTCCAAGGGCGAGAATAATGCCGGTCACGCCCCGGCCCAACAGCAGCATCAAAAGAATCGCAAGCAGAAGGGACGGAAAAATGTAAAAAACATCAACAACCCTCATCAGAAGGTGATCCACCCAGCCGCCGAGATACCCCGCCACCGCTCCGGTGAGCGTGCCGAGAACCAGCGCGAACAAAGCGGTAAAAATCCCAACGGCAAGCGACATTCTCGCACCGTAAACAATCCGGCTATACAGGTCGCGGCCAAGGGTATCGGTTCCCATCCAGTGCCGGGTGGATGGGGATTCGAGCTTCTGGGATATGTTCTGTTCCTCATAGGAATACTGCGTCACGAGCGGCGCAAAGACCGCGAACCCGGTAATGGCGACGAGAAAGAGCAGGCTGATCAGCGCCAGCCGGTTTTTCTTGAAACGCTTCCACGCCTTTATCTGTGAATCAGGAACGTTAATCATTGAGTCGGATCCTCGGGTCAATCCAAGCGTAAAGCAGGTCAACGATCAAATTCGAAAGAATCAGAATCGTACCGTATACCAGGGTCACTCCCATAACGAGCGGGTAATCCCGGTTGATCACGGCCTGGACAAAGTGCTTCCCCATTCCAGGGATCTGAAAAACCATTTCAACCAGAAATGATCCCGTCACGAGATTGGCCGCAATCGGTCCAAGCAGCGTCACGACGGGAATCAAGGAATTTTTCAGGGCATGCTTGAAAACGACTGCCCTTCCCGACAGTCCCTTGCTGTAGGCGGTGCGGATGTAATCCATCCGGAAGACCTCAAGCATCGAGGTCCTCGTGAATCGCGCCAACATCGCCATGGGACGCCAGCCGAGCGTCACGACGGGCAGAATCCAGGACCCGGGCTCATCCCAAAGCGCCGGCGGAAGCCAGCCCAGCCAAAGTGCGAACACCAAGATCAACAAACTCGCGATCAAATAGCTTGGAAGACTGATGCCGGAAATGGCGAAGAACATCGCCGTATGATCGACCCAGGTATTCTGTTTTGAAGCAGCGACAGCACCCAGCGGGATCCCGACCGCCATTGAAAAGACCAGCGCAAGAAAGCCGAGATAAATCGAAGTCGGAAGCGATTCCGCGACGATCATCGTCACCGGTCGCCCGAGATACTGAAAAGACTCGCGTAGATCACCGTGCGCAACGTCCCGTATCCAGTGGGCGAACTGAACGTAGACAGGCCGGTCCAGTTCATACTTCGCGGCTATGTTCGCCTGAATCTCCGGAGGCCAGGCGCGATCGGAATCGAACGGTCCCCCGGGGGCGAGCCGCAGAAGAAAAAAGGTGAGCGCCGCGAGCAGCAGAAGAACCGGGACCGAGATAGCAAGCCTTCGAACGGTGTAGCTGATCATCCACGCGCTCCACTCGACTTCGCAGGAAAGTTGATCCAGCCGGACTTCACCGGAAAGCCCGCGGGGCTTTTCACGCATTTTCCGATATCAGCCAGGAGCGCGGTGTAAGCGCAAATAAATGCGTCAAAGCAAGCGAGGCTCTGCGATAGTTTTCTAAGATCCCTGTCGTAGACGAATAGTCCGTGCTTCTCGACCAGCGCCTCGAGAATCTCCTCGCGAGAGTGCCCGCCCTGCTCCAGATGCCGGTATTGCGAAATTGCACGTTTCGGGATCCCAAGCTCGATTCCAAGCAACGCGACCGAAAGCTTCGGCCAGATCTCGATAACCCCGGCCCGTTCAAGGTCGCCCGCATCGATCCAGCCGCTGCCACCGGCAAGATGCCTCAGAAGAAAGTTCATTCGAGCCGTCAACGGAGCTCGATTTCCACCCAGTGCTTCGTCGATTTCGAAGCGGTGACTCAACGGCAACCCTGGCATCACCTCATAACGCATGTGAAGTTCGATCGGGCGCTGTGTATAGGGCGTGAATTCCCGGACCGTCTTCTTTGTCGAGGGTCGGCGCGCGGCCTTCTTCGTCACGCCACGCATCCAGCGAACCGCAGGGACGCTGCATTTCGCGGGCATCGGACACGCTTTGCGGATGCAAGCGGCACATGGAGGCAACACAAGGGGAACGTTCACCCCAATCTTACTGACTTGCCGGCCGGCCTCGGGTCCGTCACCGGGCTTAAACTCCTCGATCAAGGCGATCAGGGCTTCGTCGGAGCTCTCACGCTCCTCCATGGCAATCCGGTCATAGATGTCCAGGAGAAACACTTTCTGTTCCGTCGGATAATATTCAAGCACCGCGAGCGCGGTCTTTTGATTTTTCGCCCCCGCAAGCTCAAGGCCGAGGTAGCGGCTCGAGTTACGCACGGCTCACCTGGACTTCGAGTCCATGCGGCGCGATATGGAATGGGAGCACCTGAATTCCCTGAGTCACGAATGCCGCTTCGATGCGTGCGCGTTTTTCCTGATCGGCTGACGGGAGGTAAACAAAGAAGCACCCTCCCCCACCGGCGCCGCAAACCTTTCCGGCGATGGACGCGATTTTTTCGGCTTTCTCGAAAGCACGATCGATTTCAGGCGTCGTGATCCCGGGTGCAAGCGTCCTTCGGACGGCCCATTCGTCAGCAATCGCGCTCCCGGCTGCTTCCCAGTCATGAGCGCGGAGCGCCTGATCCAGCCGTTCCGCGGCCCGGGTGATCTTGTCGAATTTTGTTCTTACGTCGCCCTGATTGTCGATGAACGCCTTGAACAAAGCCCAGTTATTGATTCCCGAATTGCGCGACTGCCCGGAGTAAAAAAGGATAAGACGTTTCTCGAGTTCAGGAAGAATATCCGTCGGGAGCCAGCTTCTCTGATGAGATCCCGGTTTCCACCGAAGGCTCTGCAAGCCGCCGAACATGGCGCCATAATAATCCTGAACGCCGGCAGGAACGTGAATCACGGTCGTTTCGATATCACGAACGATCTCGACCAGTTTCTCGCGATCAATCGGATTCGCGCTCTCGGCACCCTCTCCAGCCCAGCTTGCAAGCGCCCCCACGATCGCGACGCTCAACGTGGATGAACCGCCCAGCCCCGCTCCCGCCGGACTTCGCGCGCGCGTTGTCAAAGAGAGATCGAAGTTGAGCGTCTTCTGACCGGCTTCCGCGCGCCTCTGGACGAAGTACCGCAAAAGCCGGAAATGAAGTTCAAGAGCGGGTGGAGCCTGAATGTGATCGGTCTCGAGAAATGCTTCCAGCGCCCCCCAAGGAACCTTCATCTCGAGATTTTGATCCTCAGATTTCAGGAGTATCTCGCCCTCTGAGTTCCTGGCCGGCAATTGCTCAATTTTGGCTTCCGCAAACAGGTCGATCGCGACATTCACGGTAACCGGGTCATTCAAGAAAAGATAAAGCGGCCAGAGATCGACTGTTCCCCCTGCCAGGTCAATTCGTGTCGGTGCTCGGGAATGAATCGATTTGAAAGGCATTAATGTCCGTGCTCGATGTAACCGATATACGGAAGCCCGCGGAACTGGCCCGCGAAATCGATTCCGTATCCGACGACGAATTCACCGCCGATTTTGAAGCCGACGTAGTCCGGTTCGATATCAACCTTCAGCGAATCGGGCTTCATAAGGAGACTGCAACTTTTCAACGTTGCGGGATTACGCGCCCGAAGCGAGTTCATGATGTAACTTAATGTAAGCCCGGTATCGACTATGTCGTCGAAGATAAGGACGTGCTTATTCTCGAGGGGTTCATTGATATCCAAGGTGATCTTCACCTCACCCGATGAAACCATGCGATTTCCGTAACTGGAAACGCCCAGAAATTCACAGGTCATCGGAACATCAAGACGCCGGATGAGATCGGAAAAGAAAACGAAGCTTCCCTTCAGAAGGCAGATTGCCGTCACCTCACGGTCCCGGTAATCGTGACTGATTTCCTGCGCAAGCTCGGCGAGCCGGGCCTGAAGCTTCACTTCAGGGATAAGGACCTTCGGTTGTTTGTTTCGATGTTCAGACATAGGCATTGTTCATGATCTCCCCAAAGCCCCCGCCTCCGGGGACAATGTAGTGTTTATGGTTCAAACCACGTTCGCGATCCCAATGCGTCCCCGGAACGGTGTCCAGAACCTCCGGAGGAGACAAACCACGATCCAAGCGAATAGCGTACACCAGAAGGTCGGGGTGATGGGATTGAATTTTCCTCAGATATTCGGGCGTGACGATGCAATGAAGCGCGATATACTTGAGCGCCTTGCCTCGTTTTTTGTACATATCGATCGCTTCAACAAGCGTCCCGCCCGTCGCCCCCATGGGATCAGGGAAAAGAACGATGGAATCATCGACCATACCGCCGATTTTATGTCCCGAAACACGGCTTCCGGTCACCTGTTCCATCTCGTCGGTCGTTCGAGCAATGCTGATGTGGTCCTGACGAACCTGCTTGGGATTCATGAAATAGTTCAAACTCGTGTAACAGATGTGCGACGGCAGGGTTCCGGCACGCGCGAGATTGACTGAAACGACGGGAGTATCGGGATCGATGATCGGACCTTGAAACACGGCTTCAAAGTGACTCGCGGCCATCCTTGTCCGTACTGCCGCCTGCCGCATCGGGAACTCACGGTTCACGACGACTTCCAGAAGAGAACCGTAAAGCGTGGTTACAAGCTCGTTGATGACTGGCTGAGCAGTCTCCTCCGCGCACAACCGAGCCAGATGAGAAAGAAGGAACGGGTCAGAAAGGATGTGAATATTCGGACCATAACAGTGTTCCTTTTCCGAAAGCAGGAACGAGACCTGTTTGAACTGCTGATCCGGATGCGGAAGTTTTGGGCTCATGTCGGGCAATCCTGACTCTGTCCACTGCCTCCCGCCTGGGAAGAAATATCGGGCTCGTGACAGAAACGGCACCGGGCTTCATAGAGATCCTTCGCCCCGACAACGATGCGCCCGGCATCGGGCCCCGTGGGTCCCGCGATTTTTTGGGTGCGCGAAGCCGGATTACCACAAACCACGCAGACCGCCTGGAGCTTGGTAACATCTTCGGCCACGGCGAGAAGCTTCGGCATCGGGCCAAATGGCTGGCCCCTGAAATCGAGGTCCAAGCCCGCGACGATGACGCGAGCGCCTCGATAGGCAAGCTTTTGCGCCACTTCGACCACTGCTTCGTCGAAGAACTGGGCTTCGTCGATGCCGACGACCCGGGTATTGTCATCGACGAAACGAAGAATATCGCGAGCCTTTTCAACAGGCTTGGAAGCCACGCGATTCGCATCGTGACTCTGGACATGATCAACGCTGTAACGATTATCAATCACCGGCTTGAAGACCTGAACCTTCTGCCTCGCGATTTGCGCCCGCTTAACGCGCCGAAGCAGTTCCTCAGTTTTCCCGCTGAACATGCTCCCGCAAATCACTTCTATAAATCCCGGAAGCGTTCTATGCAGCATCACCCCAAACCCCCTTTTTCTGTAATGTTTAGGGCATATCAGAGGATGCTATTTTTTGGAATATAAGAGGAACTCTCCTTCACGAACTAACCGGCCCAGAGCTCCCTTATCGACGCCACGACACCCTGTGGCAACGTAGGCATCCTTCCCCACTCGAACAGTAACCGTAAAGGGAGTACGACAAACCACAGTATTGCTGGCCGGTGATCTTCTCGGGCTTTGAACAAAGGTTTTCGCTTTCTCCAGGAAATCCAAGTATCTCGCTCGATCGATCCCGGCCTCTTCGACAATCTGGCGGTCCAAATAGGTTCGAGCCTCCACCCGACTTGCATCAGACTGAGCCCAGAAGCGGTGCCTGTTGTGCCCAAGAACATAGGCGATATCGACGCTGGTTTCGTGACCGGCAACCACAACCGGTTCCGTTCCCGCTTGTTTTGGGACCGCGCCACAGCCCGCCGAAATCAAAATCGCAAAGATCACTCCAATCCGTCTCATCTCAGAACCTCGTTTGTGATTGCGCGAAGGGTTCCGCCTGATCCAAAACAGGCGGTTGAAATTCAAAGCCACAATATTCGCTACCCGGCGCGGGTCCGCACCCGAGAATCTCCCGAACTTTGGGATTGCGGCCGAAAATACTTTCAATCCGGAACTGCGGCGCGGGGTGATTGGTCAAATCGACTTCCAACTGCGGATCGTCCTGCTCACAGAGATCCCGAACCGCGTTCACCGCCGCCCCCACGAGTTGGGTGGCATGAAATTCAGTCGCGAACGTCTTCAGGGCTTCAGCCGTTACGCGCACGGCGAGCCAATCGGCAAAAATTTCGGAGAGCTGGTCGTTTTCGCCGCACTCGGTAGAACGATCTTTATGAAACGGAACCCAGCCAAACTGAAGGAAACAGGCCGTCAACCGGTCGTACGCGGGAAAACTCAAACCTGCGCTTCGCAACTCACACGGGTCAATCGCATGTCCGAATTCGTGAGCCAAGGTGAAGATCACATTAAACCAGGACTTGGAGGTGAATAGATACGCCCCGCCGACCCGCATTCGTCTCTGACCATCCATCGTTCGTTCGTAAAACACCTCATTTTTTGTGAAGATGTCAGGCTCGTCGGCATACAGCGCCGCCGGAGGCGGAAGTTCGAGCCGCGTCCCCCGGATCCGCTGCTTGAGCAGGGTCTTCTCCCGGGTTGTGAAAACGCTTCGTCGCTCGCGATCAATCAGCCGTTCCAGGGTTTGCCTGACCCATCGAAAAGCCGACTCTATTCGCCCGCGCCTCTCGGGGGTGTAGATCACTTTTACGAGTTCTTCATCGACCTGATCGCTCGTCCAGTCCCGATGTTGCCGGATGATCTCTTCGTAAATCCGCAGCGCCTCGATTTCTCCTTCGATATCGGGTCTGACGATGCCGGTCGGATCACGGCTCTCACCTGACTTTTTGCAGATCGTCCCGTAGAAGCTGTTGCAAAGCGCGGATCTTTCATGGGCGGCGCCGGCGCCACTTGGCTTAGGTTGCACGGATGGCCGCAAGCCCCCACTCGATACATGGGCAGGCGCCCGCAGTATCTCAGAACTTCTGAGATACTGCTGAAATCGATCCAGCAGGACAAATAGTGCGACCAGGAGCACGAAGATCGCGCTCAAAATGACGGGACGGGTTTTCAGGACAAACTCCTTAGAGGCCCGAGAACAGCAGGAAAACGACCTTGATTAAAAATGCCGCGAACACCATGAGCCCCAACCCCAGTATCCCAAGAAACAGAAGCTTTGGGAATAGCGCGACGATAACCGCCCGGGGGAGACTGATCCGATAGACGACTTTTGCGCCGATAATCGTGACGATCAGGATCCCCAAACTCGAGAAAACGGGGCCGAAAAACGGCAGGGCGGCAAGAATTGCCGGTGTCATTCCGAACGCGACGATCCGAACCGCTGATTCGTAAGTCACCTCATTGAGGTTCCGCGCTCCCCGGGATGGCACAAGCAGACGTGCACCGGCGAACACGAAGATCGAAGTCAAAAGGATCGAGACAAGCGTCAGGAAGGGATCAGCCACGATGGCCCCCGTACCCCAGAACCACTCGAGAAACTGCTTCCGGCTCTCCATCAACTGGGCAGTTCTGCCCGGATGGTCAATATCGAAATCGCCGAAAATCCGTTCAAATAACCTTGCATAGTCCGAAAGAGCCACGCTGAAAGCCGTGTGCCAGAGAAAAGAGAGAGCAGCGCCCAGCCAATGCGTGACCAGTGCGAAAGCAAGCGGACCTGCCAGGCCCTCCTTCAGGGGCATTTGGCGGAAGAATTCCCCCGGGTGGATCAGAATACGCCAAACAGTCACAAAATAATCGTGAATCAGCTTCCCCGGACCGTTCCGGGAACTACGGTCGCCCCTGAATGCGCCGTCCCCCCCGATAACGGAAGAGCCTTGCGTGGAGAAACCACAATTCGGACACTCAGAGGGAATCGGCTGCGATGGCGAGAACTTCAGCCCGCAATGGTGGCATTCTGCGAGAGCGCCCTGCTCCTCGCCCGGTATTCCTGTCGGGCCTTTGGGGCCATCGCCTGAATCGGAATTCACGAAGTCCTTTCTTCAATTCGTTCCTGAGTGCCCCGTCGGCTAAGGCGTACTTGACGGCGCAGGTTCTGACTTTTTGAAAAAGCTTCGATCCCAGGGTAACCCGTCCTGAATCGCACTGTCCACCAGGAAAGCTTCCTTTCGGCTGGAGTTCAAATCGCGCGCATAGAGCTTTTCGCCCTTCTTCCAAAAGAGAAGCTGCCGTTTCGTGTTCGTTTTGTCGTCCCCGATCGCGATCCTCACCCCGTCCTGTTCACCCTTCGGAATCGCGGACCTCTGTAGAAATTCCTTGATGCGATTTCCGGAGAGCTTGTCGAGCATCTGTTGGACTTTCTCGGTCTCAACCGGAGTTTTGTCGACAGCCGTCCACTTCGAATCGGCATTCGTCAACACCATCGGTTCGCCAAACGGCTTCCCCGATATTTCCAGTCGCTTGGCATTGAAGCGGTCCATGGAAGTGAGCAACTTCACGAGACGGAGATCCTTGAGTTCCTTTTCAAGCCGGCCCTGAACCGCGGTCTCGAGCTCAAACAACGGGTCGAGCGTCGAAACAGTGGCATAGAGCCGATCCGGTTTGGACTTCCTGTACAGCGTCAGCGTGACAGGCGGAGCAGGGTCCTTGGCCCCACCCTTGTCCTTCTGGAGAATCAGCGTGAGGACCTGCTTAGCCTGGCGAAGGGTTGTCCTGGCTTTTTTGTCAGTCCTGCTATCCGAAACGAATTCCTTCGCACTCAAAAAAGTCGCGGAGGAGAGCAGGCTGTCGATATTCTCAAGATCTCCCGTGAACTCTTCGCCGTTTCGATCCCGGATGATCCATTCGCCGTTCCGGCGTTCCAATTTGAG
>MEQK01000092.1 GCA_001770175.1 Bdellovibrionales bacterium RIFOXYD1_FULL_55_31
CCAGTTGTTTTAAAATCTCACCCAAGTCAAACTCCGAAAATTATTAGAAAAATCGGTTTAGACCAATTTGGCTAACATGCCCTTGCAAACACGGTCAAGCCTAGGATTTCCCTGACGCCAGAAAAGAACGTGCGGGTACCGCCGGCGTATGCGCCATTTTGCTGTTTCCCTCGAAGATAACGCCTTCATCCACGCTCAAGCTGGGTGTGAGAATGTCTCCACGAAAAATTGCGGGCCGATGTATTTCAACCCGGTGTTTCGCGCGGATGCTTCCGACAACCTCTCCGCTGATAATGACTGTGCCTGCGTCGATCTGCGCCTGTACTCGAGCTCCCTCGCCAATCACCAAGACGTCTGGTGTGTAGATCTCGCCACGAAAAATGCCGGCAATTCGCACCGTGCCGCGAAAACAGAGCTTTCCCTCAAACTCGCAACCGGAATCAATGACTCCAGTCACGCCGGATTCGACAACAGGAACGGTCAGCTCTGGCGGGCGATTCATACCTTATGATTCTGCATGGCCTCAAGCAGTCGATCAAGGTCTTCCCGCGAGCTGTAGTGAAATACAATTTTGCCGCGGCGCTCCGAGCCCTTCAATTCCACTTTTCTCGACCAGTGGCGGGTCAGTTCCTGTGCGATCGTCTGCAGCCTGGATAGAACCGGCGACTGTGGGGTGGAGACCGCAGGAGTGGCTATCGCGACGGCAGCTTCGGCCTCTCGTTTCAGCTTTTCAACGAGCGCTTCCGTCTCTCGAACGCTCAGCTTAAATTCAACAACCTGCGCGCGCGCACGAAGCCTGGCATCGTTGTCCTCAAGACCCAGCAGAGCCTTGCCATGGCCAAAGGTGAGTATCTGGCGTTTTAAATCATCAATAATGGCCTCAGGAAGCCTCAAAAGCCGCAGATGATTCGCGACCGTTGCGCGATCTTTCCCAAGGCGGGCCGCAGCCTCCTCCTGAGTCAGCGAGAAATCCTGAATCAGCTGAAAATATGCGAGTGCTTCGTCAATGCAGTTCAGGTCTTGCCTTTGAATGTTTTCAATCAGCGCCATTTCGAGGGCTTCACGATCGGTCGAGCGGCGAATGACCACCGGAACCTGCTTCAAACCGGCCAGCTTTGCGGCGCGAAGGCGCCGCTCTCCGGCGATCAGTTCATAGGAACCGAGCGCTGTTTTCCTGACTACCAACGGCTGAATAATCCCATTTGAACGAATCGACTGCGCGAGATCATCCAATGCTCTATCGTCAAAATCGCGCCGAGGCTGATACTGATTCACCTGTATGTCTTCAACAGATGCGAGACTGATTCCGGGGATTCTTGATCCAACTTCCGGTTGCGACAGCACCGTAGTCGCCGGACCAGCCACCGTTGCTCCTGCTGGCGGAGGCCCTTGAGGAATTGTCGCGGGAACGCCCATTGGGACGACGCCCGGAAATAAAGAAGCCAACCCTTTACCTAGAACCTGTTTCTGAGCCACATCTTCCCCCGAAAATTAACCCTGAAGAGCCACGCCTGGGGCCACTTCCGGCGGCGCCACGCGAGGCGTGATCATCTTTGGCTGATTCCTTGCCAATAATTCTTTCGCCAAATTGAGATAAGCCAAACACCCCTTCGAATCGATATCGTAGAGCAGGATCGGCTTGCCGAAGCTTGAACACTCGCTCAAGCGCACATTGCGCGGAACGACTGTTTCGAAAACTTTTTCGGGAAAATGCGCGCGGACTTCCTTCACGACTTCGTTGGCGAGGTTGTTGCGTCCATCAAACATCGTGAGAACAATTCCCTCGTCGCTCAGCCCTGGATTGAGACTCTGGCGAACGAGAGAGACTGTGTGTAGCAGTTGCGAAAGGCCTTCGAGCGCGAAATATTCCGTTTGAAGCGGAACCAGAAAACTGTCCGCCGCGGTAAGAGCATTGACCGTAAGCAACCCAAGCGATGGCGGGCAATCCAACAGAATGTAGTCGTACTGATCCTTAATTTCCGCCAGGGCTGCCTTCAGCTTATTTTCTCGTGCGAACGCGCTGACAAGCTCGATTTCCGCGCCCGATAGATCAGTCGTGGCCGGAAGGACATAAAGACAATCCATCTCTGTCGCGCGAATGGCCTCGGATGCACGAACGGCCCCGATTAACGCGTGGTACACGGTTTTTTCGCCAACAAGAGCTGCGCGATCCACCCCGAGGGCCGAGGTGGCGTTTCCCTGTGGGTCAAAGTCGACAAGGAGAACGCGCCGTTCAGCAATTGCAAGCGACGCCGCCAAATTTACAGTCGTTGTTGTTTTACCAACGCCGCCTTTTTGATTTGCTACCGCGATAATTTTTCCCATCCGCCCCTCTGTCTAACCATTTTGGAGGGCGCCCTCATCAGCGCCCCCCGATTTTTGGTTGTGGTTGGTGTGGATAATCGAATTTTGGTTAAAAAGTTTTTGCCTATGCAGCTATAGAAAAAGGCTAGCCGTGATTACCCAAACGGGCAAGCGAATTTTTGATTCTCTTTTAAAAAAATTTTTCGCCGCCTAACCGACTACCCAACTCTCATCACCGTTGTGAGTTGTGTGTTCCACGTGGAACACGATTCAGGCGAACAATAATGCGGGACTTTCGATCTGGCCCAAGTTCGTAAGCAAAGCTCTTCACGATCTGCAGCTCCCGCCGAAACTTTCCCTTCTGAAAATCCTTCCACTCCTGCTCCCACGCCGGGCCTTTCAGCAGAACAAGGTTGTTCCACGTGGAACAACTCCGAATCCAACCATAAATTCTCTCGATCGGGCCCACCGCTCGAGCAACAATCGATCGTACGGACGCGTTTTTGAGATAAAACTCGGCACGATCAGGAACAACCCCCACTCGGTCTGCCAGTCCCAACTGTTTTGCCGCCCGATTCAGAAAATCGGCCTTCTTTTTCTCGCTTTCGCACAAAATCCAGGCGCCCTCGCGAACAAGCGCCGCAAGCAATCCCGGTACACCCACGCCAGACCCCAAATCAAGGGCCGGCCATTCGAGAAAGTTCTGCGCCAACAGCACGCGAACATCTCGAACATGCCCCTCCAAAAACTCCTCTGGAGACAAAAGTCGCGTTAAGTTCTGTGTCTGACTCTCTTTGAGAACCAGCTCTCTGAACTCGACAATCTTCTCGCGAATATCCAACGACCAATCCGGGCACTCTATCTCGAGTAACCGCCTAAACTGCTGGTTATCCATATCAACGCGCTCAATGACCATCACACATCCGCCCCCGCCCGAGCTCGACCTTCCATTTTTAAGTAGATCAGCAGATTTGCTATGGCTGCGGGCGTAATCCCCGGCATGCGCGACGCCTGTCCGATCGTCTCCGGCCGCGCTTCCCGAAGACGACCCTTCACTTCGTTTGAGAGTCCAGGAATGTCATCGTACCGGAGCTCCGCGGGAATCCGAACCCGTTCGCTTTTTCGAACTCCCTCTAAAAGTTCCAACTCGCGCCTGATGTATCCTTCGTACTTCGTTTGAATCTCGACCTGCTCCGAAACTTCTTCCTGGCAATCGAGACCCGGAAAGCCAAGCTCACAGAGCACCCGCCAGCTCACCTCGGGCCGCCTCAAAAAAATCTCGGCCGAAACACGATCCTTGAGAGCCCCGAAGCCCCGCGCCTCAGCCCAAACTCCCGCCGGCCCTCCCGGGACAAAAAAGTACTCAGCGAGTTCGCGCTTTCGCCGCGCGATGCTCTCGCGCCGTTCACAAAAAGAAGAATATGCCTCGTTACCAAGCAGCCCAATCTTCCAGCCACGATCACTCAACCGAAGGTCGGCGTTGTCCTCTCTCAACAACAGCCGAAACTCCGCCCGAGAAGTAAACATCCGATACGGTTCATCTGCTCCCTTGGTCACGAGGTCATCAATCAAGACTCCGATGTACGCTTCATCTCGAGAAAGTGTGAATGGTTCTTGTTCGCGAACTTTTAGGGCTGCATTGACCCCGGCGACTAAACCCTGCGCTGCGGCCTCCTCATAACCAGATGTCCCATTTACCTGCCCCGCAAAAAACAGTCCCGGAATATCCTTCGACTCAAGGGTTCCGCGCAACTGCCGTGGATCGACGCAGTCATACTCGACCGCGTAACCATAGCGAAGAAATTCCGCCCTCTCCAAACCCGGGATCGTACGAACAAACTGCTCTTGAACGTCTTGCGGGAGACTCGTTGAGATCCCGTTTGCGTAAATTTCGTCTGAATCGAGGCCCTCTGGCTCAAGAAAAACCTGATGCCGCTCGCGGTCCCTAAATCTTTTCACTTTATCTTCGATGGACGGGCAATATCGCGGGCCGACCCCACGGATCATCCCAGCAAACATCGGCGACCTTGCGAAATTTTCTTCAATGATTGCATGGGTTTTCGCGTTCGTGTAGGTAATGTGGCAATTCACCTGGGGTAAAATCGGAAAACGCTCTGGCTTTGCGTAAAAGGAGAACGGCCGCGGATTGCTATCTCCCGGCTGTGGTTCTAGGCCGTTGAAATTAATGGTTTTTCTATCAAGCCGCGGTGGTGTTCCAGTTTTCAGCCGCCGGAGCTGAAAACCCATTTCCTCTAGGTTCGCGCTCAGCGATTGGGCGGCTCGTTCATCGATTCTTCCTCCCTCGCGCTTCACGAACCCAGTATAAAGGAGGCCGCGAAGAAACGTCCCCGTCGTTAAAACAACGGAACGACAAGAAATTTCATCGCCGCGCTCCAAACGAACCGAAACGGGCTTGCCACCGCTCAGCCCAATCCCAGCCACTTCTCCTGAAATGATTGATAAATTCTCAATCCCGGCCAGCTCGCGCTGCAGAGTTTCTGCATACAGGCGCTTATCACACTGCGCTCTCGACGATCGAACCGCTGGCCCCTTGCTCGCGTTCAAGCGGCGGTACTGAATGGCCGTACGATCTGTATTGATGCCCATCAGCCCACCTAAGGCGTCAATTTCCTTTACCAATTGGCCCTTAGCTAATCCGCCGATTGCGGGATTACAGGACATCACCCCAATCCGACTCGCGTCCAATGTAATGAGCGCGGTCCGACACCCAAGCCGCGCGGAGGCGCACCCGGCCTCCGCCCCCGCATGTCCGCCGCCGATAATCACCACATCAAATTCCATCGCTCGCCTCGCCCAAGGTAACCCCCTTGACTCTTATATTGCGCCGCGCCACGGGGCAAGAACATTCTGTTCCTGCCCGCATCCACAAAAACTGTTGAAATCCGCCCGCAACGCCGAAAAGAAATCATGAAAGCCCGACCGTGGCCCATTATCGTTCTGACGATCCTCTATCTTCTCGGACCTGTCTTCAGCATCCTTGTCGCCTCATATCTGATGCACATGTCTCCTTTAAAATACTTTTCTCTATGGCTTCCACGCGCATCTTACTGGAGCACGCTCTCCACCTTCTGCCTTTACCCAATTGCGGGAATTGCCATCTATCTGATGAAACCGTGGAGCTACGCTCTCTTTATCGCAATTACCGCACTCACGACTTACCAGGACTATACTGCGTGGCGAGCTCACCCGGCCGTGATGGGTTTCCCTGTATTGTTTGGTCTCACCCTTATCAATGTTGCGATTGTTGCCTACTTCGCGCTGCCTTCCGTCCGCACTCCGTTTTTCAATCGCCGCCTTCGCTGGTGGGAGTCAAAACCCCGTTACAAGATGGAAATTCCCGCGGCACTCGAAAGCGCCCTGGGCCAAACAAAATGTACACTTATGAATCTATCCCTGGGCGGTGCCTTTGTTAAATCGGCAAAAACGCTCGACATAAACGCAAAAACAAACTTGCGCTTCGCCGTTTTTAATCAAACCATTCTCGTCGAAGCGCGCCCCGTCCATAGACGGTCGCGTGGCACTCGGGGTTACGGGTTGGAATTCGTACACACGCCGGAAAGCAAACAAGCCATCGGCCGCATCGTGCAGGGTCTCGCGCTCGCCGGTGTAAAGCAAATTGAACAACAAACTATTTGGGCCAGCTTCAAAGATTGGATTACCGCTCTTTTTAAAACAGGACGCGGCCTAGTCCCGGAAATGCCGATTTATCCGGTCCAAAACACGAAAAAAAACGCTCCGCCAAAATCCGTTGAAAAATGAGATTGATTTGGAGCGGGTGAAGGGGCTCGAACCCTCGACCTCAAGCTTGGGAAGCTCGCGCTCTAGCCAACTGAGCTACACCCGCAACAGCCTCGACGTTAGCCCAAACCATGTCATTTAACAAGATGAACACACGCCAACATCGTCAGGGGCGCTTTCAAGAACCTGCTCCGTCCTGCTTCTGTCGCGGTAGACCGTCACCCCCTTGCAGCCAAGCTCATACGCCAGTCGATAAGCTCGGAGAACTTCTTCCGGTCCGCTCGACTCTGGCAAATTGATGGTTTTTGAAACCGCAGCATCACAATGCCGCTGAAAAGCCGCCTGCATTTTCACGTGGTCTTCGACGCTGACTCGCCGCGCCGGCGTCCAGGCGGTTCCCAACGCCCGCCCCAACTCTTCATCAACCGCCCTCGCCGTAAGCGGCCTCCCGCGATCATCGACACGCGCCACAGGACGGGTCCCCAGCGCGCGCGCAACGGCCGGATGAACCTCCAAAAGGCGCGCCCCCGACAAAATGTTTCGATAATACGCCGCCGCGAAAATCGGCTCAATTCCGCTCGAAACCCCCGCTATAATGCTGATCGTGCCCGCAGGCGCGACCGTGCTCACCGTGGCGTTTCGAAGCGGCGGCAGGCCTCTGCGCCGCCAGAGGGAGTCATGCCAATTCGGAAACGCCCCCCTTTCCCGAGCCAACACGGCGGAATATTCCTTCGCCTCAGTATTCAAAACACGCATGAGTTTCTCTCCAAAAGCCCTCGCGTCTTCCGAGCCATATGGAAGTCCCATCATGAGCAGAAGGTCGGCAAAGCCCATTACCCCAAGGCCTATTTTGCGGTTTTTCAGCGTAATCGTGCGACACGCCTCGACTGGATAAAAATTCACATCAATGACGTTGTCCAAAAACCGCACCGCCAGCCGGATATCCTCGCGATAGCGATCCCAATCAAAACCTGCCTCGCTAAAATATTCGAGAACATTTAATGAGCCCAGATTGCAGGACTCATACGGTAAAAGCGGCTGTTCTCCACACGGATTTGTGCTTTCGATTGGTCCCTCGTTCGGCGTGGGATTAAACTCGTTTATCCTATCCAAAAAAACCAAGCCGGGGTCACCGCAGTCCCAGGCGGCGCGCACGATCCGATCAAAAAGCTCCGCCGCGCGAACTTCCTGCACCTTCTCGCCCGATCTCGGATCACGCAAAAAAAACCGCGCCTGCGGGGCTCCTCCGGTCGCCGTTGCCGAATTCATAAACTCGTCCGTCACCCCCACAGAGATATTGAAATTTCCCACAGATCTCTTGTCCCGCTTAGAATCAATGAACTCCAGTATGTCGGGATGATCCACCCTCAGTACGGCCATGTTGGCGCCCCGGCGGGCACCGCCCTGTTTAATTGCTTCGGTCGCCGCATCGAATACACGTATGTACGAAACCGGCCCTGAAGCGATGCCCTGCGCTCTCCCGACTGGAGACCCCTTGGGGCGGAGTTTCGAAAAAGAGAACCCCGTTCCCCCTCCCGACTGATGGATCAAGGCCGCAAACTTCAGTGAATCAAAAATCGACCCAAGGGAGTCTTCTATAGGAAGAACAAAGCACGCGGACAGCTGGCCACCCCTCGCTCCGGCGCCACCTGCGTTCATCAGGGTGGGCGTATTGGGAAGAAAACGCAGGGAGGCCATAACGGAGTAAAAACGGTCGGCCCAGTGGGCACGATCATGCATTTCGGGTGCGGCCACCGCTTGCGCTACCCGCGCGAAAAGCTCTGCCGGGGTTTCCGAAAGAGCGCCCTTCTCGTCTCGCCATAGATAACGCCGCTCTAGAACCGTTCGCGCATTTTCCGTCAACCTCGGGGGCGCGTCAAACCGCTGGTCGGGCCGCGTCATTTTAATCATTCGCACCACCCGCTTTCTGCACAATCAACCGCTTGCTCCCGCCCCACCTCTCAATTACTCTAGTGTGGATGTCGTCCAAAATGATCTGCAAAAATCCAGCTACGGGCGAGATTCTACGCGAACTCGATCCAACACCGGTCGAGCTCATTCCAGAACTTTTTGTGCGCTCCCGCAAAGCACAGATTCTATGGGCCGCGCTTCCGCCGAAAAAACGCGCCGAGCGCTTGAAACAAATTCGCGAAACCCTGCTCAACCACACCGACGAGCTCATTGAGTTAATTACCCAGGAGAACGGCAAACCGCGTCTTGAAGCCCTGTCCTCAGAGCTCTTGCCGAGTTTGGAGCTGCTCACCTATTTCGCGAAAAAGGGACCCGGAATTCTTCGCGACACCCCGCTACCGCTTCGGCTCATGAAGCATAGAAAAAGCTATCTGAACCACTTCCCCTACGGGGTAGTCGCGATCCTGTCCCCTTGGAATTACCCCTTTTTGCTTCCGTTTTCGGACATCATGCTGGCGCTCCTCGCCGGAAACTCAGTCATTTTCAAGCCAAGCGAGCGCGCTCCGCTGGTCGGTTTGCGAATTCAGGAGCTTTGTGACGAGTCCGGGCTGCCACAAAATCTGCTCCAAACGGTGATCGGAGACGATTCAGTCGGCGCTGCTGTCATTACCGCCGGCGCCAGCGGGGCCAGCGGGCCCGACAAAATCTTTTTTACGGGCAATATCGAAAACGGCAAAAAAATTCTGCGCGCGGCCGCCGAAACGGTGACCCCGGTCTCACTTGAGTTGGGTGGAAAAAACGCCATCATCGTCCTGCCGGATGCCGATATAGAATATGCCACCAGCGCAATCGTCTGGGGTGCCTTCACCAACTCCGGCCAAGTCTGCGCGGCGACATCCCGCGCCTTCGTTCATGAAAAAATAATCGATGCTGTTGCTGCCCGAGTTGCCGAAAAACTTTCCTCGCTTCGACAGGCGCCCTCTTCCCAATATGACAATGATCTCGGCCCGATCACCCTCGAAAGCCAAAAGGCGATCTACTCGAAACAACTCGACGAGGCGCGGAATCGCGGAGCGACCATCGTCTGCGGCGGTAATTTTTCTCAAGACAGAGTCTTCTTGGAACCCACCGTGCTTCGAACTCAGGACACCGCGGGTCTGTCGGTTTTTACCGATGAAACGTTCGGACCCATTCTCGCCATATCAGCATTCAAATCGCCCGCAGACGCGGTCGAGCAGGCAAACCGCGGTCATTACGGCCTTACCGCCTCGATCATTACGAAAAATCTTTCGCTCGGAGAAGAAATCGCGAAGCAGCTCCACGTTGGAACCGTGATGCTAAACGAGGTGGTCTATACTGCCGGCCTGCCCGAAGTTCCCTGGGGCGGTGTGAAACGAAGCGGGATGGGGCGCGCCCATTCCGAATGTGGCCTTCTCGAATTCGTGAACCTCCGCCATATTCACAAACCTCGTTCGCGCCTCTTCATTTTCAAATCTCTTTGGTGGTTTCCTTACACGCCCCACCAGTTCATGGCATTTCGCAAATTCGCGGACCTGTACCGCAACCACTGGACAGACAAGATTCGGGCCTTCCCGCATTTTCTAATTCATCTTGTACATTTTCTGAAACGCGAGAAAAGACTTTAGAAGGGCGCCTCGATAACGGCTAAAGTAAATTCTGGATTTTTTCGACGGCCTCTCGGATCGTCTGGTCCGTTTCAAGTTCTCTCTCGATTTTATTGCAGCCATGCAGAATCGTGGTGTGATCTTTCCCGAAGTAATGCCCGATTTCCTTATAGCCCATTCCGGTGTACTTCCTCATCAGATACATGGCGATCTGTCGCGGGAGCGCAACTGTCCGCGCGCGCGTTACCGACTTGAGATCCTGGACCTTGAGATGAAAGTGCTTGGCAACCGCGTTTTGGATGGACTCCACCGTAAAGACCGCGCTTTCCTCGGGAATCGCGGTCTTCAGCTGATGCTTCGCCATTTCGAGCGAGATCTCTGCCCCGGTCAAAGACGCTTGTGCCTGGAGGCTGATTAAAACGCCCTCAAGTTCGCGAACATTCGATTTTATATAGGACGCAAGAAATGTTGAGACGTCATCAGGAAGGTAGATGTCGTCCCTTTCTGCTTTGGCTTTAAGAATCGCGATTCGGGTCTCGATTTCCGGCGGACTGATATCGGCGATCAAGCCCCACTCGAAACGAGTGCGCACGCGCTCTTCCAAACCCTCAATTTCTTTGGGCGGGCGATCGCTGCTGACAACGATTTGCCGTTTTGAGGCGTGAAGGGCGTTAAAGGTGTGAAAAAACTCTTCTTCGCTCGACTTCTTTCCCGCGATGAATTGAATGTCATCAATCAGGATCACGTCATAGCTGTCCCTGTATCGATTTCGGAACTGTGGCATTCTTTTGTGCTGGAGCGAGTCGATGAGATCGTTCACAAAATTTTCCGCCGAAAGATAGCACACCCTTGCGTTCGGCATTTTTGCAATCACGTGGTTCGCGATGGCGTGAAGCAGGTGCGTTTTTCCCAAACCCGGCGGGCTGTACAGAAAAAGCGGATTGTATTGCTTGCCCGGCTGTTCCGAAACCGCCACGGCCGACGCGTGGGCAAACTGATTGCTTGCGCCGACAACGAAGTTTTCGAACGTGTAGCGTGAATCAATGTGCCCCTCGTACGACGACGGGGCCGGCCTGGAAGAGTGGACCACTCCGGGGCGCGTGCCACCCTGGGACAAATTGCTACTATCTCCCGAATGCCCGCCCCCCGCGACTTCAACCGGCGGTTCATAGGAATTCCCGCCTGGCTCATCGGCTGCCGCTGAAACTGCCGAATCCTGCTCCTTCACGGAAATTTGAACCTCACAGGAAGAGCCCGTCACTTGGGAAAAGGCGCCCTCCAGGATCTTTTTATAGTTGTCGCGAATCCACTGTGCTGAAAATTCATTGGGTGCGGCGAGGTTAATCTTCAGCCCCCCGCTAAGCCCCCCCGCGGGCTCCGTGCTGACAAGCTCCAACGGCTGAATCCATGTCTGCAGTTTGCTCGGAACAACCTCTTGTTCAAGCTGCTTGTATGCCGCCTGCCAGAGCTCGGGCCATTGCCTCGTGTCGATGTTTAAAGAGGTTCTCATGCGAGCCTTTTCGCATAGCATGGGGGCTTCTCCTTGACAACGGATGCGGTGTTGGATAACTCCATTGGTCTCACAGTGCCAGGCGAGTATCCAAGGGACCGGCCAACGGGGTGCTTTAAGAACCCCTAGGGACCCAAAAGACCAGACTCTCCGAAGAACTCAGCAGGAGTATTTATGAAGAGGACCTATCAACCCAGCCGAACAAAGCGCCGCCGCCGGCATGGCTT
>MEQK01000093.1 GCA_001770175.1 Bdellovibrionales bacterium RIFOXYD1_FULL_55_31
AACTGGACCCAAATCGGTGAGCCGCTGTGAGTTTTTGTGATTTTCTGTGAGGAGGCCTCACAGCCGAACGCGTAAGTGATCGCATTCTCTCGTTATTGATATTACAAATGAAAAGGCCCCGATCCCGCCGAAAGGCGAAACCGAGGCCGAAAATTGGGGTGACCAACGGGGATCGAACCCGCGACATCAGGAATCACAATCCTGCGCTCTACCAACTGAGCTATGGCCACCACTGAAAAGACTGATCTTTCTTACGTTGTCTCGGCGCGGCTGTCAACGGCTTGCCGGGAATAGTTTGACTTGACTTGCGGCCCTCGTCATCGGAATTTGTCCAAATACCGGAGAAATTTGGCCAAAGAGGAGTGAACCACATGATCACAAAACCCAGGTTTATCAGCTTGCTTGTCTGGATCGCCTTTGCGGGTGTCGCTTCGCGAGCCCAGGCGGGGGTCTTCACGATGCCTCACTTCGTCGCCCCCGGGGAGTTCTCTTTGGGAATGGAAGGCGAGTTGACCCTGACCCACGGGGCTGGGGCGGCCGCGAACGTCAAGTACACGCAAGGTCTGAACGATTTGATGAATGCGACGGCGATTCTGGGAACGGGCGGCGGCCCAAGGAAGTTTCGAGCCGGTGGTAATCTGATTTTTGATATTTTTCCCGACATCGAGGGCCAACCCGGCATCGGACTCGGAACTCAAGCCCTCTATTATCGGCTGCCTGAAGTGGGACAGCTTGAACTGACCGCCGTGCCTTACATTCACAAGACGTTCATTTCGGCCGGCAATGAAATTGAACCGTACTTCGCGATTCCGTTCGGGGCCGCTTTTTCTGAGGGCCGTTACAAGGCGATCTCAAACGTGGCAATCGGCTCGATGTTCAAAAGCGTCGAGCATTTTCGTTATACTTTGGAGTTCGGAATCGCGGTAAACAACTCCGATACCTATGTTACGGGAGGAATCGCGTATTTCCACTGAAACAAGGCACCGGGCAGCCTCGCTTGCCGTGATCGTCACAGCTGTTCTGACCGCGATGAAGTTCGTCGTCGCGTTTATCTCAGGGTCAGTCGGCGTTCTGTCCGAGGCTGTTCATTCGCTTCTTGATCTCCTTTCGGCGGGGCTTTCGTATTTTACGGTTCAGCACGCGATCAAACCAGCGGACGAAAGCCACGCTTTCGGACACGGAAAAATTGAGACTCTTTCGAGTCTGTTCGAAGCGGTTCTCCTGGTCCTAGCTGCGGGGCTCATCGTCAACGAAGGAATCGTGCAGCTCAATGATGCTCGCCCTTTGCAGTACCAGAACGCGGCGATTCTGGTTATTTTGTTCTCGTTAATCGCGAGTTGGTTCGCCTATTCCCACAACCTGAAGGCAGCCAAGGAAACGGACAGCAGCGCCCTGCACGTGAATGCGCTTCATTTCCTCTCGGATGTTGTTGCGAGCGTCGGTGTTCTGGTCGGCCTGATTCTCATCAAAGTGACCGGCTGGACCGTCGTTGACCCGATCATGGCTTTTCTGGTCGCCGCTTACATTCTCGGTATTTCGCTTAAACAGATAGCCCATACGCTTCGTGAGCTTTCGGACGGGCGGTTGCCCGAAGCCGAGATCCAGGCTATTTGCGGCATTCTGAATGAGTTCAAAGGCCACATGATCGAGGCGCATGACCTCCGGACCCGGAAGAGCGGTTCGATGCGGCACGTGGACTTTCATCTCGTTGTCTGTGGACAGCTTACAGTCGACGCCTCTCATGAGGTTTGTGATCAGATGGAGAAGAAGATCATTCATGTATTTCCTCGTACTTCGGTCAACATCCACGTTGAACCCTGCGAGGCTGATCGCGCTACCTGTCACACGAAGAAAGATTGTCAGGTTTTCTGGCGCGCACGAGGAGGCAGAACGCCGTGACCCAGCGTAAACGTCCCAGTCCGTGGAGCGGGGTCAGCCTTCCCGAGCTCAAACCGGTTCGGGCGATCTGCCTGGATGTCGACGAGACGCTTTCGACTTCGGGCAAGCTGACGAGCGAGGCTTACGCGGCGCTTTGGTCGCTCAAAAACGCGGGTTTCATTGTCATCCCGATCACCGGCAGGCCGGCGGGGTGGTGCGATCATTTCGCGAGATTCTGGCCGGTCGACGCGGTTGTGGGTGAAAACGGCGCATTCACTTTTTTCATGGAAAAGGGTATCCGAAAGCGCCTCGATACCCCTGCGGGAGAGAACGCCACTGTTCTTCAGGCGAAGCTGAGGACTCTCGGCGGCAAAATTCGCGAAAGATTCCCGCACGCCACCTGGGCTTCGGATCAAGCTTACCGGGAATTCGATCTCGCGATTGATATCTGCGAAGATGTCCCGCCTTGGAGCCGAACTGAAATCGACGAACTCCTCGCGCTTTGCCGGGCTGAGGGGGCAAGCGCGAAACTTTCGAGCATTCACGTGAACACGTGGTTTGGTGATTACGACAAACGGAAGGGGCTCGAACACTGGCTCAAGACCGGAGCACCGGGCATTTCAGCGGAGCGAAAACCCGTGTGGGATGAGCTTCTTTTCATCGGTGATTCACCGAATGACGAGCCCATGTTCGCGAGCTTTCGGTATTCAGTGGGAGTCGCGAATTTGAGGCAGTACCTGGATCGGTTGAGTCATCCGCCACTCTGGATTACAGATTCCGAAAGCGGGGCAGGATTTTCTGAAATGGCACTGAAGGTAGTCGCCTGCCGGCTGGGTTAAGTGTCTGATTTCCACTACTTAACGCGGTGCTTAAACTGGATTGCGTGATCTCGTCCCTTCAGCTATGACTGGCGACCATGAAGTCGCGTGCCCTAACGGGAGTTCTGCTCGCTACCGCCTTGATGCTTGGCATCGCAGGTTGTGTTCGCGACGAAAACCAGCCCGGCGCGACTCAAGAAGAGAGCC
Source organism: Bdellovibrionales bacterium RIFOXYD1_FULL_55_31 (assembly GCA_001770175.1). GTDB lineage: Bacteria > Bdellovibrionota > UBA1018 > UBA1018 > UBA1018 > XYD1-FULL-55-31. The sequence continues at coordinate 2,904 of MEQK01000093.1, forward strand.
GGTCGGGTGATACGAACCCCGATTCCTCCGCAGAGCGGCTGATCACGATTCTCCAGACGAATGATATCCATGGAAGCGTTGACAGCCAGACGACCAATTCGGGCGATGCGCAAGGGGGTATGGCGTTTTTCGGCGGCGTTGTCCGTTCCATCCGCGAAGGATTGGCCAGAAGGTTTGGCCGGAATGCGGGGGTACTTGTTCTCGATGCTGGAGATCAATTTCAGGGAACGCTCTTGAGTAATTACGGCGAGGGGCAGGTGGTTTACGCCACCATGAACCAGGTCGGGTACGACGCCGTGACCCCGGGCAATCACGCTTTCGACTTCGGCCCGATTGGCTGGCTGGAAGACCAGGTGACCTCCGGGACCGCTGACCAGAATCCTAAGGGAGCGCTCTATCGGCTGGTGCGGCAGGCGAACTTTCCCCTTTTGTCGGCCAATACCTATGCGCGGGAATCACTCGTTGACTTGAACGGCGAAAAAGTCGCGGTGAACGGGATCGGCTGCAAACCGATGGACGAATCGCGCATCCTGGATTGGTCGCGAGCGTCTCAACCTGATTTTATCAGACCCTACGTGCTTCGCGAGGTCGCGGACCTCCGAGTCGCGATCATCGGGCTCGATAATATTCAAACTCCGCAGACCACCACCTCCGCGAACGTCTCGGATATTTGCTTTCGTGACCAGGTCGAAAGTTATCTCGAGACTCGCAAGCTGATTGAAGGGAAGGCCGATATTTTCGTCGCGGTTATTCACGACGGCAATTCTGATAACGAAGCGAGCGCGACGAAGTTCGTCGAACAACTCGTGCCGATAGGAGGCACGCCGCTCGTTGACGCGGTTATCGCCGGGCATACGCATTACAAAAACAGTTTGAGCATCAAAGGCGTTCCGATCGTCCAGTCCGGCGGGAATGGCAAAATGTTCGGTCGGATCGATCTTGTCTGGAATCAAGAGCGCAAAGCGCTCGATCGCAAAAAGACGCGCTTTTACGGCGGGATTCCGCTGCTTCATCAGAGTTGTCCGCGGGAGGCGAAGGACTTCTGTACCGAACGCGGCTCTGGACAAGTCGCTTACCAGGGTGTCACGGTTCAACCGGACATTTCGATTCAAGAGACCATTGCGAGCGCTAAACGCGACCTCGATCAGATGGCGAAGAGAAAATTGGGCGTCGCTGAAGGAAAACTTTGGGTGGATCGCATCAAGGAAAGTCCGCTCGCGAACCTCATGACGGATACGCTCCGGGGGCTTTCCGGGGCTGAAATCGCGTTTATCAACACCGGCGGGCTGCGCACGGCAATGTTGAAAGGAACGGTCACTTACGAAAATTTGTTCAGCATTCTTCCGTTTAATAACCGGGGAGTGGTCGTTGGTCCGATGCCCGTCGCGAAGCTCTTGGGGCTGTTGCTTCGTTCAGTTCAGACTTGCGGAAAGTACGGGGCCCTGATGCAGAGCGGGCTCCGGGTTGTTTTTGAACATCACTGTCCGAAGGACGCCGATGTTGACATGAACGCGCGTTTGCTCCGGGTTGAGACGTCGAGCGGAGAAGTCCTTTTCGATGCGGAATCGGGGGAGCGGGCCCCGGCAACCCGCGAGTTCACGGTCGCGACGCTCGACTTCCTCAGTTCGGGTGGATCGGGCTGGGAGCATTTCAAAGGCATTCCGGTTATTCGTGATCTTGGCGTGCTCAGGGAAGTGCTGACGGAACATTTTATCAAAGAAGGAGGCGGGGAGACTCGCTTCAGATCGAAGATTGACGGCCGGTGGAAAGAGCCGTCGACAAAAAGCGCCGGAGGTCGTCGGGCAATTCAGAGGTGAATTCGACCGTTTGGCCCGTAACGGGATGACGGATGCGAATTCCCGCCGCGTGAAGGGCGTGCCTGGGTAACAGAAGCTTCGCTTCTGCTTCTGGGCTCAGGTGTTTTCGTTCGAAAAACCGAAGCGCCTCGTCCTCTGAGAGCCCGTAAAGCTTGTCACCGACAATGGGATGGCCGGCTGTTTCAAGGTGAATCCGGATCTGATGTTGTCGCCCCGTCTTCGGATGGCACTCGACAAGCGAAAAAGCTCCGTGCGTCTCGAGCCGGCGGAATACCGTCAACGACGGCTGGCCACCTTCGGATTCCGGCGCCGCCATCATTTTCAGTTCAATTGCTGAAACGGTCGTGCGTCGGAGGGGGGCATCGATGGTGAATTCAGCCGGTGGAATTCCGTGCACGACGGCGAGGTAACGCTTCTCGGTCCGCCGCTCGGCAAACTGACGGACGAGCTTCGCGCAGACCTCGCGATTCTTGGCCAGGACGAGAATTCCGCTGGTTTCCTTGTCGATGCGATGGGCGAGAAAGTATTCGCGCTCGGCCTTGAGCGGGTCTCTGTGGCCGTTTGTCCGGAGGTGAACGAGGAGGGTGTTGAAAAAATACCGGCCGGCCGGATGCACGGGAAGATTCGGGGGTTTGTCGATCACGAGAATCGAGTCGTCCTCGAAAAGGATTTTATAATCGAACGAGACTTCCGGTTCCGGCTTCCGCTCGGAAAGGACGAGCACTTCATCGCCGCCGATCAGCTGCGTACTGGCTTTGAGGCGCCCGATATGAAGATGGGGGCTCTGGTTGCGTTGAATCGAGATCGCGCCGGAGTCGATCGCGCGTTTCAGCGTCTCGCGCGAACGCTTGCGATAGCGTCCCTTGAGAAAGGAGTCCAGGCGGATCCCGGTCTGGCCAGGGTCAACGTAATGGGTGACGAGATAATGGTTCTCGTTCAGGGTATCGGTCGACTTCATTCAGTTTGTGTCCCTCGGCCAGGCTAATAACGCTGGCGCATAAGGAACGTGATGACCTCTTTAGCACATTTTTCACAATATCCCATCTGGGATTTCATGTGTTCCAGGGTCTGGCGGACGAGCTTTCTGCCCTCGGCCGAAATGGTGTTGTCATTGTCGGTTCCGTAAACGAGAAGGGCGTCGTGCATCGTCGTGAGCATTCCTTTCTGGCTTTCGAAATAGTGCTTTTCGAGCTTCTTCCAGAAATCCCCGTAAACCTTGCCGTAAACGACCGTTTCTCCCGGATGGTCCAGGGACCAGGCGCCGATCTGCGAAATCACGTTCTGCCTGAACATCTCGCGGTCGGCGCTGTCGGACGGGGCTTCGACGATGTTTTCGAATTCCTCGATCAGCGTGAGATCCGGGTCCTCGAGCTTTCCGGTGATCGGGTTTTTGATTTTTTCCCTCTTGAGGAGGAAGGAAACTTGCTGAACGTAGCGCCTCAGGAAGTCCTCCCATTGAACCGAGTTATAGAGCCCCATCGCTTCACGGACTTCCCGGTCGATGCGGTTCAGATATTCGGTGCGGACCACGTTGATGAATTCGTTCGCGTCGTGATAGCCGTCTTTGATTTCCTGTTTGAGGAATTCGTATTCGGTGACGTGTTTCACGAATTCCTCGATTTCTCTCAAGACGGAGAGCGGTGAAAGACAGGGAAACTCCGCGTTCTGCGCGGCATCGTAAACGATCGATTTGATCTCGCGTGCCGAGGCGCCCATCCTTCCTTCGTAATACGGTATGTTCACGTACTCTTCCCGAAGTTTTCTGATGGTGGCTTTCAGGAGCTTCCGGTCCTCCGACGAGAGCGTCGGAAGTTCGCCCGTGTCATAGAGCCTCGCCTTGTCGAGCGGGCTCAGATTCGAAACGATCGTACTGATGCTCGGCGGATAGCTGATGCTGTTCGGCTTTTTGAGGCGGGTGAGCACGGCCCAGAGTGCGACCGTCCAGGCGATATGCGGGGCGATGTGTTTTTCGCCCGAAAACTGTTGGAGCTGTGAAGCGTAGATTTCCTTTTCGCCGCTTACTGAGAGGAGATAAGGCACACGAATCAGTTCAATTCTCGCTTTGAAACTGGTGAAATCGGGGAATTCCTTGAACGCGTCCAGCTGTATCTCGTTCGTTGAACCGAGCATCACCGTATCCAGGTGCGCGATCGCGGAACCGATGTTGACGGAACCGGTTTCGCAAGCGCCGAGCAGATATTTAAACGTATCGATGGGACGTTTGAGGAGATCACTGTACTCGATCATCCCGCGATTGCCGTCGACGAGATCGCCGGTCAGCGCGAAGAGATTCAGGCTCTGCAGGGATGCGGGAAGGGCGGAAACGCTTCGGTTGTACGTGAGCTGATGGTATTGCGCATCGACGTGCATCTGCGGTTCGATCGTGACGAGCCCGCGCCGGTAGCGGCGGGCGAAGTAAAACCGCTCGACCTGAATGTGCATCATGACCTTTCGGAAGTCTCCGCCGTTTGCTTCGAGAACGGCGTCGAAAATTTCGCGGCACCGATGGCAGAGGTCACCCTTTGTCAGATAATTGGGGAGGGTCTCCCATAACTCGTCGGTGCGTGACTTCCCGATCAGGTTTTCGAGAAAAGCACGGCGATGTTCTTCGGGGATGATCAGGAGAGGGTGGTCACGGAGATCGCACGGAATCCGCGCCGCGACCTCTTCGTCGGGGAGTTTCGCGTAGCTTTGGAGCGCCGCCGGCTGAGTGCCGGCGTAAGCGTTCATGCCGATTCCACCTTTGGTGTAGCGCTCGACCGGAAAAACCCAGTTAAAGGTGTAAACCGCGCCCTCGGTCGTGCGCGAGTAGCGTTCCATTCCGCCCATCAGCGCGTGCGCGATCGAACTCTTTGCGCTGCCGTTCGGGCCGTGGAGCAGGATCAGCTTGTTATTGATTTGCTGGCGGGAGAAAGTTTTGAGAGCACGGTAGATATGATTTTGAACGGCCTCCTGCCCGGCGACCTTTGGAGCCAAGCCGTCGACGGGCTGGTCGAAAAGCTTGAAACGGTAGGTTGCTCCGCCTTCGGCCGCTTCAGGGCTTTTGTTCAAAATGCGGCCGAAGTGATCCATCATGTCGGCGAGGTACTTTGCCGAGCCCCGGGTCTGCCGTTCCGGCTGGTCAGCGAGAAGGGCGACGTATTCGTCTAAACTCAGGATCCGGTTATTCTGGTCGAATTCCTTTTTGACCGCGCTGTCGATGGAATTGATGATCTCTTGGGGCGAAACGGGGCTTCTCTCGTAGCTCATATAAGTAAAGCTTACCTGAGTTTAATCAGAACCGCGAGTGCCCCGCGCGGGGCCGCCTTGTCTTGGCTCAACGCTTCCTTCGTCTTTTCTGTTTCGATTTCGCCTTCTTCCCTTTTTTCGCCTTTTTCGCTTTCGGGTTTTCAAACTGAAGCCGTGGATCGGCAGAATTGATGAGGGGTTGATAGACGGAGTTCCATTCCAGACCGCCGGAATTCCGTATATGTCGTATGAATCGAACGACGGCCTCGCGCATCGGGGTCCCGTCTCCCATGTTGACGCGTTGGGCTGGAATTCGTGACAACGGCCATTTCATGTCGTCGCCACCGAGCAGCAAAAAGTCGATTGTGGCGAGTGTGTAGATCCTGTCGTCCAGAATCGGAGCTCCGTTTTCGAATTTCGCGCTGATCAGGCGATTGATTTCCCATGGTTCGATCCGACCATCCTGGTTCAAATCGTTGGAGGGAGCGTCGAACCGGGGGTCAATTAACCGAAGCCGCAAGCCTGATATCGAAGGGAAGCCGCGCGAGCCGCTCTGGGCTACCCGCAGAATTGTTTTCAGCTCGCGCCCCGTCACGCTCAGAACGACGATCGAGTTATCAAACGGCAAGCTACGAAAAACATCGCCATAGCTGATCGGCCCGGCTTGGAGCGGAGCCCGGATACCGCCCGAGTTCATCAGCGCGACGTCACTCTGGGCGGCGCTTCTGATCGCGTCGGCCACGAGATTGCCGAGTTCTGATTCTCGCGTCCGCTGGTGCTCAATCTTGCGCGCGGCTTGGCCGATGATCTCGTTCTTTATCAAGGCGGACTTCTCGAAACTTGATCGCAGGGTTTCCTGGGTTCCCACGTCGGCTTCGACCACTTCATTGTGAAAGCGCGGTGGAACGAGCGATCCGCGGCCGTTTTTCGGTGCTGGGCGATCACCATTGCAGTCATTTTGATTTTTGAAGACCAGGGGACAAACCGGAATCGGACCCTCGATCCTGACTCGGTCCTGCAACAAACGCTTTTGGCCGAGGTCGTAGGGGAGGTAAATCAGGTTGAAGTATCGGCCAGAGGCGCCTGCCTGAATCACCGGAACACCTGAAACCCAATGATGAATAATGCTGTGTGAATGGCCGGAAACGACAGCATCCACCGTCCGTTCTGGTAATTCACGAAGGAGTTGCACGAGTTCGCTCTTTGAATCGCAGCGCCCGAGCGGGTCGCTCGATTTCCAGATGATCTGATGCGCGGGGGTTTTGCCGGGCCCGCATTTCAATCCCGAGTGCGCCAGAATGACGACAAGATCGGCTCCTTGATTGCGAAGGGCCTTCGCTTCGCGAAGGGTTGTTTTCTTCAGCTCGGCGAATTCAAGCGAGCGGATATAAGTCGGCATCGTGGTGGTGGCGGTCTCGGGCGTAGTCAGGCCGATAATCCCTACTTTTACCCGGCCGACATCGAGTATCGAGTGCGGCGTGGAATGGAGATCCGCAGGCCGCGCTTGGGTTGCTTTGTCGAGAAGGTTTGCGCTCAGATAAGGATATTTCGCTTCGTTAACTCGTGCTTTGAGCGCGCCGAGTGTGTCGGCGGAACCGGGGATCTCGGCTCCGAAATCGAATTCATGATTGCCGATCACGGCGGCCTTAAGTCCAAGGTGGTTGAAGAAGCGCACCATGGCGGCACCCTTTTCAATATTGCTTTCAATACTGCCCTGGAATTGGTCACCGCCATCGAGCCAAATGAAGCGATTTCCAAATTGCTTTTGCAGTGTCTTCACATAACTCGCGAGGTAGGCTGCCCCGCCCGCCTGGTAGAGAATGGGTGCCTTTCCATCAGTTTCGCGCGTTGAGAGTGACTGAGGTTCAAGCGCTCCATGAATGTCGTTCGTGCCCATTATCACGATTGTCTCGAGATCGGATTTGTCCGCCACGTCCGACATTTCGAGGAAATCCATTCCAGGTTGTCGGCCAGAGCTACAGGCCGAGGAGAAAACGAGAATGCCTAAGACAACTGAAAATGCGCGTATCGACATGCCGGAATACTGCCGAGATTTCGTTCAAAGTTCAAGCGCGCTGAACAGGGGGCGAACCTTCGTCAGTACTTTGACGCCGGTGCCATTTGGGTTGTACGTTTCGATTACATTGAGTAAAATTCTGGATTAAGGAGATACATTATGCGCAGGATGCGCGATATATCGATTTGGCAGTGGGGACGATACTCCGCAGTAGTCCTGATCGTAGCGGTCGCCGGCATCGGTTCCGTGCGCGCGATCAGGAGGTTTGTTTCGAATCCACCTCAGATTTGGACTTCGAAACCGGATCTCCAACGGACGGAAATTCCAAAACAAGTGCCTTTTATTGCGCAAAAAACGACAAAAGCCGAAGCGCCTGAGGTCAGTATCGCGGCTTTGCGAGAAGTAGCCGCTCGTGCAGAGCGGCGTTTGAAAAGTTTTCCGGTTATCGGAACCGAGCTTCCTTCAGAGCAGGCTGATCAGGTCTGCAAGACCGCTGAGTACCGCGGCTATGGGATGAAAACAGCGAAGATCAGTGCTTCGGAGTGGTCCAAGTTCATGCAACAGTACCACGGTGTGAAGAAAGAGCTGATCGCTTGGTTGCATCAGCATCGAAACGCCTTTTCCCAAAAACAGGCGGAACTCATGGAAAGACAAATTCGTGAGCTACGGGTCCAGCGTGCGCCGACTCCTGAAAGCCCAGATCTCGCATGGAGAGGCATTGGTGTTTACTCCGAAGATATCCAGAGTCGTCGGGTAATCCGTCTTGGTGGCGGATTCATGGAACTCGTGAAAACCCAACCCAAGCGAGCGAAGTTCGAGTTGGCTCGCCTCATTGCTCAAGGTTGGGCTCCTTGCGAATTGAGTCGAGCTGAAAATCCCTGGACGCCGCTTCTGCAGTGCCTCGGCCTTGGAATGAGTGAGTCGCAGAATTGCGGCGAGGGCAGCTACTCAGAGGGTGGTTGGGCCGTTTCTTCGGCAGTGGCTGCGATCGTGGCGCCGCCCAACTGCAAAATTCCAGCTTTTGACTCTCCTCAAGCCGAAGAATGTCTGGGCAAGGTTGGTCGATCCATAGCATCTGAGGTGACCGCGGTTATTCCGAGGGGGCCCGAACGAGCAGAGAAAGTCGCGAAGGAGGTCGCGCAATGAATATCACCACTCGATGGGTACTCGGTACTCTCGTTGTCGGCATTTGCACGACGAGTATTTCTTGCATGAGTGCGCGAAATCACCCGGCGCTGGACGCGGCCCAGAACGCTCTTAAAATCGCGCCGTGTGTCGAAGCCTATATCGAATATCCTGGTCCGCAGGAGAAATGGGCGGGACCGGCAGGATTTATTTTGCATGTCGTCGCGCGTGAAGGGACTGCGGTTCAAGTCACGGCGACTCCAGCGTGGTTCAATACGCCGATCAAAGGTATGGGCGAGATCGATGCGCCGACGACGTTGGGTCGAGCGCCTGCTTCGGCCATCGCGATGCTGAAACCGCTTGAACGAATTGCTCCTCCGCCTGCGCCGGCGGGACTGTCCATCGAGACAGCGAGGGGGCAGCTCCAGTTGCTTTCAGAGGCCATTCAAAGCGAAACGGAGCACAAATTCAGCGGCTGCTTGAATCCCGTGCGCGCCCGATTAATTCGAGCAGACGGATCTCTCATTGAGAAGACCGGGTGTCGAAGTGATCTGGGTTGGCCCCGTGTCGCTAGTGAGTCGGTTCATTATTTTATGACGGCATCGCTTTTCGGACCAGATTCAGTGAATTAAGCGAGTCGACGCTGCGTAGAGGAATTGTCAAGGACCCTGGGGTGGGGCACTCTGTTTTGCACTCCTCGTCAGATTTGCGTTATTCTTGCCACTAGCTTCGACCTGGCGTGCCGAGTGCTGTTCCGAAAGCATGAACTCTCAATCTAAAGTCGCTGAATCAAAGCTCGTTGTGCCACTTGGGCCATTTACTCTCGAATTTCGCGTCCGAGGAAGGAATTTGAATATGAGGGCGCGTAGAACTGTGCTTTTAATGCTTTTTCGAGAGTTGCGCGGTTTAGTCGCTAGAATTGAGGAGTGCGGAACGATTCATCATAGTGACGGACATTATATGAATTTTGTTCACGAAATGAAGCGAGAGCTCTCGTTACGTCAAAGTATCCGGGTTCAAACCCCTCTTCAAAAGCTTGGGTATGTGATTCGGATGAGGCGACTTGAACTCGGAATGACCCAAAAAGATCTCGGGCAGCTGTGCCGGCTGAGTAGCTTTCACCTGAGTAGAATTGAGCACGGCCTGTATGCGCCTCAAAGCGAAACTCTTCGCACACTTAGCCAGGTGCTCAATATTCCGCTTATCGCAAATAAATCGCAATTTTGACGACCGGGTATTAAAGAGGCCTATTATTAAAATGGTCGCGCACGATTGCCGGTAGCGGGGCAGTAGGACACGCATGCTTGGAGTTAATTCCACTGGACGGGGACTTGGACGGGGTTATTTTCTGAACGTTGGATTCGTACGAACCCGTTCTGTCGACCGAATTGGAATATGTCACGTGTTACTTTTACGTCCTGCGTGCAGTAGTCGATGATTCTCTGGATCTGCCCGGTCTTCCACCATTCAACCGCTTGAAGTCCGTCAGCTGACTTGCCGGTTCCGAGGGTTCCGCGTGCGACCGCTTCGAGTTTCAAGAATTGCTGACGCGTGAGGGCTTGCAGGTCGTACATGATGTCGAAAACGTCCAGATCTTTTTGAACCAGGCCATACGGCACCATAACCGGAAGGTCAAAACCGCGGATGTTGTAACCCACGACCAGGCGATCGCGGCAGAGTTCGATGAGGTCTTTCAGCTTGTTTTCTTCGAACGAATAAAATTGGTCTGTTTTACTGTCGTAGGCGCACGCAACGGAAATGCCCAACTTGGCAATATTGTCCCAGCCACCTACATCCTGAACAAGACGCTGTGTCTCAACGTCGATCACCAGGAAATGCCGGTGTTTTAGAAAAAGGCTGGAAGGGATCACATCTTCTGAAAAGGGAACGCAGCTCGCGTGTCTCCAAAAAGAGGGGTTCAGCTTGATTCGGGTCGGCGCGACAGGGGGTGGCGAGGGTGTCATGACGCCACACTCCCTGGAAGGTTTTTTGTTGTCAAGTGACGTGGGACTAAGCGACTGTACCCGTTGGAAACAGGAGAACATTATGGATAAAGTCGCAGCCTCTCTGGAGAAGAATTTTCCATCCCATCTTGATGACTTAAAAAGTCTAATTAGGATTCCTTCAGTCAGTTTCGCCGGATTTCCGGAAAATGAAATGCTGCACTGCGCCGAAGGTGTCGCAGCAGTTCTGCGAAAACGAGGACTTGAGAACGTGACGTTGCTTCATGTTGGAAATGCGGCCCCTTATGTTTACGGTGAGCGCCTCCGAGCACCTGGAAAACCCACCGTCCTTCTCTATGCACATTACGATGTCCAGCCTCCTGGACGAGAAGAGCTCTGGACGTCTCCTGCTTTCGACCCCGTTTTACGTGATAGCCCCCAAGGGCAGCGCCTTTACGGTCGGGGAACCGCCGATGACAAAGCCGGAATCATCATGCATACGTCTGCCATCGCTTCCTGGCTCGAGGCGGCCGGTGAGCTGCCGGTTAACGTCAAAGTCGTTATTGAAGGCGAAGAGGAAGTCGGCAGTAATCATCTCGGCGAGTTTCTGAAAGTGCATCGAAAAAAATTGGATGCCGATGTTCTTGTTTTGACCGATACGAATAACTTTGATTGCGGTGTTCCGGCGATCACTGTCGGACTTCGCGGGATCGTCGCTCTTGAGGTTGAAGTTCGCGCGCTGACGAAGACCGTGCATTCAGGTATGTGGGGCGGGCCCATTCCAGATCCAGTGATGGCGCTTTCGAAGATGATCGGTGCTCTGACGGATGACCAGGGTAGGATAGCCGTGCCCGGTGTGCTCGAACAGGTTCGTCCGTTGAGCGAGAGCGAGATTGCCGAATTTCAACGCATTCCCTTCGATGAGGCGGACTTTCGTAGGCAGGCTGGGCTTGTGTCTGGCGCGAAGCTCCTGAAAGACGGTCCTTCCCCGCTTGCGCAGCTCTGGCGACTTCCGGCTATGACTGTGACCGCGATTCAGGCGTCATCGAGAAAGCAGGCGGCGAATATCATCAATGACACAGCCTGGGCGAAGGTCACCATCCGCGTCGTTCCGGGAATGGATCCGCACAAAGTTTCGCAACAGCTCGAAGCGTTTTTGCGTTCGAAAGTCCCTTGGGGGCTCGAAGTCACGTTCAAAGGCGACGGAGGTGGGGCGGCCTGGTCGGCAAATCCGACGGGACCTGCGTTCGAAGCGGCAGACGCAGCCCTGGAAAAAGGATATGGAGTCGCCCCATATAAGATCGGCTGCGGTGGCAGTATTGGGTTTGTCGGTCCCTTTGCTGAAGCTCTGGGTGGCGCGCCGTCCATTCTGATCGGTGTGGAAGACCCTTACACGAATGCCCATGGCGAGAACGAAAGTGTTCTTGTCGCTGATCTGCGGAAGGCCTGTACCAGTGAGGCCTACTTTTTCGCCGAACTTGCAGAACGTTGGCGCAAATAACGAGTGTATTCGAGGAGGATCACCATGAGCATCGTCGAGGAAACATTACGGTCCCAGCGACAGGTTTGGCGGGAAATTGTCGAGCGGGTTTCGCGGATTTCTGTCCGGGAACTGACCCCAGAGGCGCCGAAAAGAATTTTGCTTTTCGGCCTTGGGAGCAGTCATTTCGCCGCGAGGCTAACTGCGTATGCGCTCATGAGGGATCGTACGCGGGCGCGGATCCCCGTCGTTGCCTGTTCGAGCATGTCGATTGGTCCGGAGATTACGCCGGTAAAAGGCGATTGGGCGATTGCCTTTAGCCATCGTGGGCAGAGTCGTGCCACTTTGAAAGCACTCAAAATCGCCGATCAAGCAGGGGCTTTTACGATCATGGTGGCCGGGCAGGGGGCACCCGAGGCTGAAACGGTTCGTTATAACCTCCCAACCTCGCCGCAGGAAAGGTGCGAGCCACACACCATGGCGGTGACTGGCTCCATTTGCGCGGTCACGACTCTCATGCTTGGGATGAAAGTCGCCGAAGAATGGGATGCTTTGAGAAGTTTTCCTGATCCTGATCTCGAGGTTTATCGCGATCGCGCGCGGTCGGGGCCGTCACTCCTGCTCGGGGAGTGGGAAGGTGAATGGCTTGCGCGAGAAGCGGCTCTGAAGCTCATGGAAATGGCGAGACTCCCCGTTCGCGTTTTCGGAAGCGAAGAATTCTTCCATGGTCCGAGGTTCAGCGTTCAGAAGGGTGACTCGATCTGGCATATTTCATTGCCGAAAGACGCCCGTGCTCCTGAAATCGACGCGGCTTACCGGATTGAGGTTTCGGGCAACAGTCCACTTGCGTTCATGCCGGCCCTGGTGGAATTACAGTGGCTCGCGCTTGCCGTCGCCCTGAATAGAGGCGTTGACCCCGACCAGCCGTAACGCCCGGCTATGCGTCGCCCGAAGCAGGTGGAGCAGGTGGAGTTGGCGGCGCCGGCAATGCCGTGGGTTCCATCGCATCCTGCGTCTCTCCGACGAGGCGAAATACCGAGGTCTCGTAATGCCCGAGATGGGTGTGAGCTGTTTCGAACGCCTCTTGCGCTTTTCTCAGGCCCTTTCCGATTTCATCGAATTTCTTTTCAAAATGTTCGAAATGACGACGCGCTTTTTTGACGTCTTCGATGGTTTTTTCCACGCCCCGGGCCATCTCGTAATATTCCTGCGCGATTGCGATCGCGTGAAGTGAGATGGAAAGCGTATTCGGAGAGACCGGAAACACCTTGAGCTTCGATATGGCTTCGAAGAGTTCGCCGTTGCGAATGACCTCAAAATACAGGGTTTCGCTCGGGAGAAAGAGGAGCGCCATGTCCGTTGTCCCGCAGTCCGGGCGGATGTACTTGGTTGCGATGGACTTGGCTTGGGTCTTTACGAAATCCGAGAGAAGGCGGCGCGCCTGTTCGAGCGCGGCGGGATCCTGTGAGTTTTCAAAAAGCGGGAGCACCTGTTCGCGGGGGAACTTGCTGTCGATCGGCAGGATTTGACGTGAGAGCTTGACGACCGCATCGACCCGTTCGGTCGAGCCTGCGATCTGATATTGGAGCTCGTAGGCTCCCGAGGGAAGGAAGTCGGCCAGAAGGCGTTCCAAAGTCGCTTCGCCGAATCCGCCCCGGAGATGCGGGAGCTTGAGAAGATTGTTCAGTTCCGAAATCGACTGCCCGACCGTATTAAGCGAGGCCAGTTTGAGTTCGGCGGCCTGAAGGTGTTCCTGAACTTTCTCGAAGTGCTTGAAACCTTCTTTCAGATTCTCATTCAGCTTTGTTTCGACATTCTTTCCGATTGTTTCCAGGCGCGTCCCGACCTGCAGTTCCAGGGACTGGAATTTGGTTTCGAGCGCCTGCGTCGTTTTGAATAGTCCGCTTTGCATCTCCTGACGGTTTTGGGCGAGCGTTCGGTCGGTTCGCTCCTGAGTCTCGGCAAAGTGTTTGCTCAGGCGTTCGGCGACGACATCACGCATTTCAATGTTGATGCGCGTCATTCGTTCGGTCAGGCGTTCCGAAAGTTCCATGAGCGATTTTTGAAATGATTCGGAAAAGTCGCCCCGAGCTTTGAACTGGGACCGAAGCCATAGAAATTGCAGAACCATCAGAATAAGCAGGCCGATCAGTTCGTAGTGCATGGCTATGGACCTAGCACAGCGACGGTTTTGAGGCAATTTTGATGGGGACACCGCATAAGAGTATTCGTGTTTTCGAGAACCCGATTCTTGAACGCTTCACTCACGTTCACCCCCTGACGCCCCTAGTCTTGTGGACTCCGATCATTGCTTGGCTTTTATGGCATTCGGTGCGGGTGCTGGAATTCGGCTGGCTCGAGCTCCTGGGATTTGCCGTTGCCGGGCTTTTTACCTGGACCCTGACCGAATATCTGGTTCACCGGTTTATTTTTCACATGAAAACTGGAACGGCTTTTCGGAAGCGGCTTCAGTTCCTGATGCATGGGCTCCATCATGCCGATCCCACAGACCCCACCCGATTGGTTATGCCGCCGATGGCGGCGATGATTCTCGCCGGAGTGCTGTTCCTGTTTTTTCGCACGGTTTTGGGGGGGCAAGCTGTTCAGCCGTTTTTTGCTTTTTTTCTCATCGGGTATCTTTGCTATGATTACATCCACTGTGCGATCCATAGCTTAAATCCGCGTTTTAGCATCGGAAAGTCCTTGAAACGTCACCATATGTTGCATCACTATGTCAATGCGGCTTCCCGTTGGGGAGTCAGCTCACCATTGTGGGATCACGTTTTCGATACCTTGGACTGAAGAGGCTGAGTTAAAATTCTATGCCACGTAAAATATTCGCCGCGATCGTAGTGGTCGTTTTTCTCTATGTGACGTCGCCCCTGATTACTCCGGTGGCGATGGGCGCCGTGTTGGCGGTTTTGTTGTTTCCGCTTCTGATTCGAATGGAAGCCCGGAAAGTTCCGTCATCGCTCGCGTCCGGAGTTTTGACCATCGGTATGACGATGATATTCCTACTCCCGACCACGCTGCTCCTGTTCTTCATCGCGAAAAGTGGCTTTCAGCAGCTCCAAACGTTTAAAGAGGCGCCCAAGGGCGGAGGTGGTTGGATACAGGCCTTTCTTGACACTCCCGCCATTCATACTGTTTTCGAGTGGATCGCGAACCGATTCCCGGTCGGAATGCAGGAGCTGCTCGATGCAGCACAGGATCTCGTTTATAGCATAGGCCTCAAACTCACGGATCTGCTCGGGGGAGTGATGACCCTTTTGCCGGGCGCCGTCATGGCCCTCGCGGTAATGATTGTCAGCACCTATTTTTTCCTGGTGGACGGGCGAAAGCTCATGCAGTTCCTCCGTCGGATCTCCATTTTCACCCCGCCTCAAACCGAGCAGCTGGCACGCACGATGGGTGGCGTTTGCCGATCGGTTATCCTCGCCTCGCTCGTTTCGGGAGCTGTTCAGGCCGTTGTTGAAATGATCTCCTGTCTCATGACAAGCACCCCGAATGTCATGCTGATCGGAGGACTCGTATTCATGGGGTCCTTCATCCCATTGATCGGCTCAGCGCCGATCACCCTTGGCGTGGCACTTCAGCAGTTGATTGCCGGACGCACGAATGCCGCGTTCATACTTTTCATTACGGCGATCATTGTCGCGAGTCTGGACAATTTTTTGCGGCCCCTCGTGCTCCGGGGCGCCGCCAACCTGCACCCGCTCCTCGCGTTCGTCGCTGCGTTTGGAGGTCTTCAGACACTCGGGGTGCTCGGGATTTTCCTGGGTCCGATCGTCGCTGCTATGTTTATCGCCATCGTTCAGCTAATCGTAGACGAAGTCTCGGCCCGAAGGGCGCGTTAGTCGAACTTAGCCGACCGCTTCACCTTTCTCGTGCTCTTTGACCGCATGGATCGAGTAATGGTGAATGAGGCTCGATAACTCCGATGCGTGCTCTTCCTCTTTGGCCAGAATGGATTCAAGCAGGCGTCGCGTCGTCGGGTCACGATCGGCGAAATACCGGATCAGATCGCGATAGGACTCGATGGCGATTCGTTCTGAAACGAGATTGCCCTTGATCATCTCGACGAGCGTTTTGCCTTCGATGTACTCGGCATGGCTCCTTTGGAGCAGGGTCGCCGGATTGTAATCCGGGCTTCCACCCAGTTCCTGGATGCGTTCGGCAACCTGATCGGCATGTTCCTCTTCCTCACGGGCATGCTCGAGGAATTCTTCCTTCACGCCGGGAGATTGCAGTCCGTCAGCCATGATGTAGCTGAACTTATACCTGAGAGTGCACACGATCTCGGTTGCCAGCACTTCATTAAGAAGCTGAACCGTGGTTTGCACGTCGCCCTCATAGTTTGGCGTCACCGCGCCATTTTCAAGGTTCTTACGGGCCCGATCCCTGATTTCCTGCACATTTTGTAAATTCATCATGCCGATCGGGTTTGCAATTTTCAGGCAATCGGGTTCATGACGCCGGTTG
>MEQK01000094.1 GCA_001770175.1 Bdellovibrionales bacterium RIFOXYD1_FULL_55_31
ATTCACCGCTGCCGCCTCACTTCAACTTGCCCAAACTTCGCTCCTGACCACCTGACTTCTACTGGTAGAAGGCGGGTGGTCAGGAGCGGAAAAGGTTTTGGGCATGACGAACGTGAGGCGGCACTCGTTTTTATTTCGTTGAGTTACAAACCTATTTCGTCACAACTGATTTTTTGGAAAATGACGAACTGGTTCGTCACTCAGTTTTCTTAAATATCGGGCCTTCTTTTCGGATACGAACGAACTCGCCGCCGCGATCCGTGGTCGTGCAGGGCTGCTTTCTAGTTCCTTTCCTTAAGCTCCCGTGGTCTTTTTCGGCCTCTCCTCAGTTCTATAAATGCAAGAATTCGGGGACTTTGTGCCAAGGCGAAAAGTACTTTAATTATGAGGATTAGTGTTTCGGTGACATGAGGAGCGATTCGAAAAGTGTCATCCTGGGAAGACACGTGTCTTTGGGGAAAGACACTTCCTGCGAACAAAATGGCGGTTCAACGGACCATCTTGCTTCTATACTCAATTCATTCTGTAAAAGCGATCTACTAGTGTGCCGGTTTGGCCACACCTCCACGATCACCCAGTTCCATCCATTCAAAATTAGATTCTGTACGTTTGGATTTTGTTCCGGTCACCATACGCATCATTCTTAACGCGGTATCTCTTGGGAGCCTCCAGAACATCTTTTTCAAGCACTCAGTTCTATTTGTCTCGCCCAAAAAATTCTGCTGCCCCAAACGCGAAAAATAAGACGTCGGATCTCCAATAACACACGCACCAACTACTGCTAAAGTTCCTAACGCTGCGACGGAAACAATCACCTCTAATCCTGCGCCTGCGATCAATGCAGCGTCCGTTATTGCAAACGCCGATGGGATGAGCTCGAATTGCGAGGATTGTAAAAACTTGGTCGCAAGTAGTTGGCTCAATTCTGTCGCCCTCGTTCTTGCTGATTTCGAGGAATCGTAAAACCACAAATGACCATTGACCTTTACTTTTCCGGCTACGAGATCGATGACTTGAGCTTCAACTCTCGTTCCTCGGAAGTCCAATAAGATCTTAGTTTTCTCCACTTTTACCGAGAATTCTCGTTTCTTGAGCGATTGTTCCAGGAGCCCGGAAATGTATTTATAATCATCTTCTGGGTAAAAAGGTTTTAGCTGTTGCAGCCAAAAACTCAGATCTGGAGTCTCATTCACCGCAGATTCGAAAGCCTGCAACAATGCGCCTTGGTCACGTTCCGAAACACCTTCATCGGAGTAAGCGCACGTGCCAAAAGCTGTGAATAGGACGAGAAGAAACGAGACAGCTCGTTTTCGAAATAGGCCATCATTTCTTTTCGGGTTCATATTGTAATAATCGGATTTAGTCAGAAAAGTATTTAGCGGACGGTGCGTATTCGGGCGCCAAGCACTGTGTCAGAAATGACCGAAAACCAAATGGCTTCTGAGCCTTCGTCATGTCAGAAAATCACGTCTTTCTTGATGACGCGGGCAATTGGGCTGGCTCTAATCATCCATGTTTCATGTATATCTAAGGATGAGCCGTCACGCATCCGGCGGTAAGTGCCTGCATCCTCCGCAACACCGTCGTCCTCGGCACCCCCGTCCGCGCAACAATCTCCGCCACCGACAACCCCTGCTCACGAAATCTTGCCAGCTCCGCAAAGCTCAGCTTCGGTCGAATCCACTGGGCCGGGAATTCCCGGGTCACCACGAGTGGTTCGATCAACGTACTTCTGCCCCCACCACACTTCAGATCCCCTTCGCGATACTTCGTCAGCTTCGCTTACCGCTCCCGCGGCGTACATCTATGTACGCCTTGGTCGGATTTTGCTCAGCTTCCTCGTCTCGCTCGGGGCTCTTTGTGTGGTTACGGCAATTTTGCGGGCCCACCAATTCAAAAACAGACGCTCAGTTGCACGGAATATTGTGAAAATAGGTGCAGGACCCCGGATCATTGGAAATCTTGCAGCTAGCGAAGCCCGCGCAGCGGTTGCTCCTTAGGTCGTCATATACCCGGCACTTAGTGTTGAGTTCGTGGCATTCAATGACTCCGCATCCTGGATCATCGGAAGGCGTTCTATTACAACGGCCGACTCCATCACAAGCCTTGCAGAGGCCGCAAGGAGTGCCGGTGTCGAGGAACGCGCACTGACCCGAATAGCAGACTCCGCCACAAGCCGGAGTACCACCGACGGCCACCTGGCAAGCGCGCCTGGGATCCTGGCCGTCAGGTACGGCGGTGCACACGCCAAGGTGTCCGGGAATAGCACAAGATCGGCAATTGCCCTCGCATTTTTGATCGCAGCAGTATCCATCGACGCAATTCTCGTTGGGGCAATCGCGATCAATTTTGCAGGTAATCACGCTGCCGCCCGGCAAGGGACCTGGGGGATGAATCGGTGGTATCGAAGGACGAACTGTCGGAAAAATCGCCGAACCCGCATCGACAATCCCAGCCGGCCTGCGCGCCTGAGGTTGTGATTTGGTTAACCCAAAACTGCTCCGGCCGATCGCTAAGCAGATCAGACATGCAACCAAAGCCAGTCGTGTAATCGAACGCTTACCAGAATTTTCCATGGCTACCCCGGCAAATGATGACATGCTATCACGCAACCGTATTCAGCCGCTAGCCATTCCTGTGTGGATAGTTAGTGACATGAACAAGTCTCAAAATTAGACTGACCTTGGAAACTGAAATCAAACTTTTGATCACGAAGAGGAGTGCTAACGGGAACCCGAGAATCCAACGCCCTTTCCTTCGCCTCAGAGCACGCGATGCGCTCGGCTATTGGAACTTTCAGCAATGGATTTCCGAAGTTGGTTTGCGGGCCTTAGCCCACTCGGCATACTCATCCATTTTTTGCGTAATCAGCTCAACGAAATCATGTGGAACGTCACCTGCCAGGTCCAAAAATTTCTGCTTTATCCTTTCATGCGGAAATGACGTCTCCGCGTTCACGAGCATGGGGGTGCGATTGGCCTTCGGCTTCATGCGAATCCAACAGTACAGGTTGACAAACCACCTTGGTAACCCTATCTCACCGGCTCGATCCGGAATTTGCGTCCCTTGATCTGCCCGTCACGCAGCCGCTGGATCGCGAGCGCGGCAAGAGATTTGGAAACCGCGACGTACGCAAAATTATCGTGAATCTCGATCTTGCCGATTTCCGCGCCGGGCAAACGGCCGGTTTCACCCGTGAGGGCACCGAGGATATCGCCCGGCCGCAGCTTTTGCTTGCGTCCGCCCGAGATATAAATCGTCGCCATCTTCGCATCGCCATGCGCCTCGTTCGCCAGCCTCTGCTGGAGTGACTCGAGCTCGGCCTTCGCGAACGACGGCACCTGCTTGTGTTCGATGCTCGCCTTGGTGAATCCCTGGATGTTATGGAGCTTGGTCTTTTCCCGAGGGGTCATGAGCGATATGGCAACCCCGTGTTTCCCAGCCCGGCCCGTCCGGCCGATACGATGGACGTAGATTGCGGGAGTTTGAGGCAGTTCGTAGTTGATGATAAGATCGAGGTTTTCGATATCCAGTCCTCGCGCCGCGACGTCAGTCGCAATGAGGTACCGGGTGCTGAAATTGCGGAACTTGGCGAGCACGCGGTCTCGTTCGGACTGTTCCAGATCCCCGTGAAGAGGCGCAGCACTCAGGCCTGCCTCCCGGAAGATGCGACCCAGCTCGTCGACGGTCGTCTTGAAATTGCAGAAAATGATCGCCGATTCTTTGCGATGCTGCTGAAGCAGCCACAGCAATGCCTTGATTTTGTCATCTGCGGACGTTTCGTAGAATACCTGTCGGATGATGGGGGCGCTCTGCTGCGACTCGGCGACCGTGATTCGTAACGGCTGCGTTTGGTAGGCGCGGCTCATCGCGGCGATCGTGTCGGGGTAGGTCGCTGAAAAAAATGCGGTCTGGCGTTTCTTGGGGGCGGCGGCGAGGATCTTTTCCATATCCTCATGGAATCCCATATCCAGCATGCGATCCGCTTCGTCGAGAATCAGGAACGTGAGTTTGCGCAGATCCAGCGTGCCGCGGATCACGTGATCGAGAACGCGGCCGGGCGTACCGACTGCGACATGGACGCCTTTTTCGAGCGCCGAGAGCTGTGGGTAGATGGGCTGGCCGCCAGAAAGCGCAAGAACCTGCAAACCGGGAAGACGGCGGCCGAGTTTGCGGATTTCTCGCGTGACTTGAACGCAAAGTTCTCGTGTCGGACACAAGATAAGAGCCTGTAGCTCGCGGCGGTGGTTGAGTCCTTCACCGAGCTTTTCGAGCAGCGGCAGTGCGAACGCCAAAGTCTTCCCGCTCCCCGTCTGCGCTTGGGCGACGACGTCCTTGCCTTGGACCAGCACGGGAATGGCCTGGGCCTGAATCGGTGTGAGCTTTTCAAAGCCCAGCTCCCGAGCGACCCCGATCAACGAGCTCGACAGCTGCAGGGATTCAAAGTCACTGGGCATGCTGCACCGCCCGTGCTTGTTGACGTCTCTGACGGCGATTGTTCGGAGAGGGTGGCGGATTGTGATAGCTGTGGCTTGGCACGGGCAGAGCGGTCGTTCCGGCGACGGGCGCGACCAGAGCGCGCCTGTCGGCCCGATTCCATTTGGGTGCTTCGGCCGGGATACCCTCGGGCACGGGGAGGATGGGGAGGCGCTGCCGAATCAACCGTTCGATGTCGGTAACGAACCCGCGCTCTTCGGATGCGCAAAAAGATAACGCCGTTCCCGAGGCGCCGGCACGCGCCGTGCGGCCGATCCGGTGCACGTAGCTTTCGGGCACATTGGGTATGTCGTGGTTAAAAACGTGAGTCAGGCGGTCGATGTCAATTCCCCGGGCCGCGATATCCGTCGCGACCAGTACCCGGCACCGGCCGTGCTTAAGACTCGTCAAAGCCTGCTCGCGCGCATTCTGGGACTTGTTGCCGTGAATGGCTTCCGCCTTGATGTCAGACCGGTTCAGCGAATCCGCCACGCGGTTGGCGTCCCGCTTTGTACGAGTGAAAACGAGCGCACGGTCGACGCTCAGAGTCTTTATTAAATGGATCAGCAGCGCCGTCTTCTGCTTTTTCTGAATCAGATAAATCGCCTGCGTCACCGTATCGACCGTGGATGCGACGGGCGTG
Source organism: Bdellovibrionales bacterium RIFOXYD1_FULL_55_31 (assembly GCA_001770175.1). GTDB lineage: Bacteria > Bdellovibrionota > UBA1018 > UBA1018 > UBA1018 > XYD1-FULL-55-31. The sequence continues at coordinate 5,120 of MEQK01000094.1, forward strand.
ACTTCGATCCTGGCGGGATCAGTGAGGATCTGTCGCGAAAGCTGGCGAATTTCTTCTGGCATCGTCGCGGAGAAAAACAGTGTCTGGCGCTTGCGCGGCAGAGCGGCGATGATGCGGCGGACGTCCCGGATGAAGCCCATGTCGAGCATTCGGTCGGCCTCGTCAAGAACCAGGATTTCGAGACCGCGGAAGTGCACGTGCTTCTGGTGCATGAGATCGATGAGGCGACCTGGCGTCGCGACGAGAATGTCAGCTCCCTCGCGAAGTGCCCTTACCTGTGAGTGCTGTCGCACGCCCCCAAACACCACTGCGCAGCGGAGGGGCAGAGCACTCCCGTAATCAGCAAAACTCTGTCCGATCTGTGAGGCGAGTTCTCGCGTCGGAGTCAGCACCAAGGCACGGACCTCGCGCCGAGGCCGGGCTTCCCGCGAAGCTTGCGCGGGTCGGGACGCGCGCATCAAGCGTTGAAGAATCGGAAGGGCGAACGCGGCGGTCTTGCCGGTGCCGGTCTGGGCGCAGGCAAGGACGTCCCTGCCGTTCAGTACCAGCGGAATGGCCTGGGTCTGAATGGGGGTAGGTGTTTCGTGCCCCTGAGCGCTGAGTGCTTGGAGGAGCGGCTGGATGAGCGCTAAGTCGGTGAAATTCATGTTGAGGGTTATACGCGGTGCGGCATGGAACGCAAGCGGAATATCGCGGGCGAGAAGCGGACGTTCTTTCTCTACTAACTACGTTGATTTCATTAGGATAATCACTAAAACATGCCCCCCGTATCGAAGTCCGAAATTAGTTGACCAACATTGTCAGTATTGCTATCCCATGACTGCTCGCAGGAGGGAATATTGGGAGTCATCGCATGAATCGAAGCCTTATTTTTGTATGCGGGTTAATACTGCTCGGCGCCACTCGGACGATCCCTTTGTTCGCCAGTTCGGGATCGTGTCTCAATAGTTCAAATATCAACCCTGTGTTCGAGCAACTGCGGGAGCGGATTAAGTATCGCCAATCTCTTTTTAGCGCAGAGGAGCTTACGTGGGATTTCTGGTCCAAGACGCAAGGCCTCCCTGCTATGATTCCGTATTCGTTTTCTCCCGAAGAACTTTCCTGCATGGGGTTTGAGGTAAAATTCAAGAAGGTACATAAGTCACTGCAGGCGGAAGTAATCAGTCAGATCATGCCAGCCTTCTTGCTTCTCGAGGAGTCGATGTATCCTGCCGGCCTAAGAGAGAAAGAGAATCGTCCCGAATATTTCAAGAGCACGATAGGAAGACGAGTCAAGATTGTCGGACAACTCCGAGATGAAGCCGCCGGAGGACAATACAACCCCCTTACAAATACGATTTCGATTCCTCTCCGTGCCTTTAGATTTTCTGGGTACTCCGCGTGGAGGGTTCAGATTCTCTGTTTTCATGACAACCAACCGGACGGGTTTTGTGCCGCCATAAATCCCTGGACTGATTGGCAGTGCGATTCCAGCCCTATCGAAGGACTGTTCGGAATCGTTCTTCACGAATATGGACACAACGTAGACCATGCTCTGCGCGGTATGCTCGGCACAAAAGGAGTATTTTCGTCTGCCACCAAACAATGGAAAATGCTTCATCAAGAGGAGTTTATTTCGCCATATGGAGACCTAAACAGCATCGAGGATTTTGCCGAGAGCTTTACCGCTTATTTTTTAGATCCGCTGATGAAATGTTACGCACCAAAAAAATTCGCCTGGATGTCTCGGATTGCCAGAGCCAATCCCGAAATCTATGGTACAGCCATCCCGTTTGAGAACTACCGCTGCGACCAACCCAGGGTCCAAATTCTTCTTGAAGAGCGGGCAAAACAGGTGAAAACAACCAGAGAAAAATGCGCAAGTTAATATTGGTTCCGCTTCGGGCCCACTACCGGCTCATAATTCGTGGAAACTGACAGCCGGAAAACTTCATTCGTCTAAAATACTTCGTGCAGTACTTCCCATCGTAGTCGACGTCCCATTCAAGACACTTTTGTTCCGGAGAACTGATGACGACTTCACGATATGCAAAGCGAATCGCCCTGCGGAACAACGGCGCAACAAAAGCGAACTCCAGAGTAACGGGTGCTCCCGTACGAAAATGTTCAGCCAGATCAGATTTTACGATGGACGAGAATCGCCATTCCGAGGAGAACCTTTCACTTGCTCTTTCAAAAACACCTCGCCAAAAGCCCGGTGGTAAGAAAAGTGCTACGCGCCTGCGCACGAAACCCGAACCGATCCTAACAATGGTGCACGTCAACCACCAATGAAAGGTCAATTCACCACTCAGTCACAGGATATCTTCTCTTTAAATAGAGACAAACCTTTGCGAGTCGCAATAGACAGGGACTCGAGCCTTCCGTCAGGCGTCTTGACGAGTTTGAAATCTATAGATTGCTTCGGCGAATTGAACATCGAAAAGCCAGTCTCGACGTGAGCGGCGAGGGTCGTCTCATCGATTGTCTGGATTTGAAGCGAAGAGCCGTCACTCATCAGCAAGGATTCCCGCGGTGTTCTTGCCGGACCAAAATCAACATAATAGAAGAACGATGGATCACTGTCTTGACGAACGATTTGGAAATCCTCGCACCCGTGATCACCGGTCATACGATACTTACCAACCAGAGAAGACAACCACGCGTCGAGCGCTGAATGGTCGCTCGCCGGGGCCCTTGTTGTCGCTTGCTGAATTTCCTGTGCATTGTCTTTTGACGACAATTTCATCTGCGTTGCGCAGGACGTCAAAGTAACTAACAAAGCAGCCATTAAAAAGACCGACCCTAATCGAAACGGATTGTTCATGCATTCAGGATAGCCGGAAGCCAAAACAATGAAAAGACAGCAATTCGCAAGCATGGGCGCCCAAAAATGCTAAAAATGTCAGTGTTAACGAGGATTTATCCCAGCCGCTCCAATCCCAATGTATGAATTTATTTTAATAGTCTTAAATTCGCTTCTGATTTAAAATCATAGATGTAGCCCGAAGAACGTTCGCTGAGCGAAACAGACAAAAACAGGAGAGAATTAGCATGGTTCACACCCCCAGGAACTTTCGCTACCCCATTGCGATCGGACTCTTCTCGTTGTTGCCGGCCGTTTTCTCAGCTTGCATCGGCATCGAAACCGAAAGCCAATATACCCGCGAAGCCGTTTCAGTCGAGGGACCCAGCGACGAATGCGACCCGGTCCTCACCCCAACTCCAACTTCGACCCCGACCCCCACGCCAACCAGCGACTGGGACGACGGCGGCCTGATCGGTGTGAGAATCGGCGTGAACGAAGACACCCTGCGCGTGAGCTGTCGCCAAACTCGCGCGGTTCTTTCTTTCGAAGGCTCGATTTCAGAATTCGGCATTCAATCCGTTTATTCAAAATCTTATCGCGTCCTTGCGGTGAAAAATATCGGCGTCCTCCCCGCCACCGGAATCGCCCACCTCCCGCCCCAGGCACCATTCGGTTTTCGAGGCGGCGCGTTCCCGGGCACGGGCGGAACTTGCGGAACCACCTTGCTTCCAGGCGCAAGTTGTCTGATCGTCACCAGCTTTGAACCGGTCCGGATCGATCACGAATGGAGCCCGCTCAAACTCAACTATTTCGACGGCTATTCCCCACGATCTCTCGCGACCGAGCTCACGGGAACAGGCGCCGCGTACCCGACCCTGCTCTTCGCAGACGAAGGAGCAGTCGATTTCGGCGCGAAGCTGATCGGTACAACGAGCCAACGAACACTCGTCGTGAAGTACGCGGGAATTCACCCGGCATCGGGTATTTCTGCGTCAGCGCTGAACGGGAGCTTTGCCTTCAAGGGCGGCTCCTATCCAGGCCAGGGCGGAACTTGCGGCACCGAAATCGCCGCCGATTGCACCCTCGTCGTGGAATTTTCTCCGGCTTCTTCGGGAGCCCAGCAGCAGACCCTCAAGCTCGATTACAATAATGGAGCTTTCGCGGCGGATGCCCAGATCGCGCTCACCGGAATCGGAATGACTCTTCCGACCCCGGCCCGACTCACCATCGAGCCGGCAACACCTGGTGGTCAGGAATTCGGCACTCACCTCGTCGGTTCTTCTTCTACGCAGATCTTCATCGTGAAAAACTCAGGCACGAATCCCGCCAATAACGTTGCGGCAACACTCGGTACCGCAAGCTTTAAATGGGTCGATGGCAGCTACCCCGGCACGTTTGGCACCTGCGGCAACATCATCACAAGCGAATGCCGAATCGCCGTGAGCTTTACCCCGGCCGCGGCGGGCAAAGTTCAGGACCAGATCCGATTCACTTACTCGGATGATTCCGGGCAAGAGAAGCAGACAGCCCTGGCCATCTCCGGCACGGGTATCCTGCGCGCCGTTCTCCAAGCGAGCACGAGCGCGATCGATTTCGGAGCGGTTCCGCTTCATTTCAACTCGCAGGTGCAAATCACCGTGACAAACCTCTCTCAGGATCTTTCGATTTCGAAAATCGAGTTGAACGGACTTTCGGTGCCGTTTACGGCATCGCCCGTTTGTGGCTCCTCTCTCTCACCGGGTGCGAGCTGCAAGATCAATCTGACTTTTAAATCCGATATTGCCGGAGTTTTCGCCCAGGATCTCTCGATCGGATACTTCGACGGTTTTTCCGAGCAAGCGATCACGGTTCAACTCGTCGGAGGAACAACCGAAGCCGCGAAGCTTGTCTTCGAGCCGGCCACTCACAGTTTCGGCAACGTAGTCCTCGGTTCGAGCTCCACGAAAATTTTCACGGTCCGTTACTTCGGGGGGCAACCGGCGACCGGTATTCATTGGAATGACCTTTCCGGCCCCGACTTCTTCTATGACGGCGGAACCTGCTCCACCCTTATTTACGCGGACTGCACCGTTGCGATCAAATTCGTTCCGAGCGCGGCGCGGCCGTTCAATTCCGTCATCCAACTTCTCTACAACGACGGAACCGGCCCGCAGACCGCGCCGCTCGCCGTTTCCGGAATCGGCAAACGTCCCGCGCTCCTCTCGGCTGCCACCCTCGACTTCGGGAAAGTCCCGGTCGGCGGCTCGAAAACCGCGACCATGACCATCACGAACGTGGGTGAGGTTCAGGCGAAATCGATCGCGAAGTCCGCTCTCGCCGCCCCGTTCAGCTTCAACGGCGGGACGTGCGGCGCGACCCTGGACCCAGGCAAAACCTGCACGATCGGCTTCAAATTCACGCCGCGCGCGGCAGGGCATTTCGAACAGAATCTCAAGCTCCAGTATGATGATGGCCTTGGCCCGAATCTCGTCGACCTCCCGATCAAAGGTGATGCGACGAGCGACGGGAATATCGATTGGGGCGGCACGGGCGGCTCAACCGCTCTCTCCTATGACTTCGGGAGCATCGTGATCGGCAAGGAGAAGGCGGCAACCTTTACTTTGAACTATACGGGATTATCGCCGGCCACGATTCAGACCGTGACCGTTCTTGACGGCCCTGATTTTTATTACGACAACGAAGCCGGATTTCCGGGAACCGGGACCTGCGGCAACTCCATTTCGGCGAGCTGCACGATCAAGCTGAAGTTCAAGCCCTCGACTCGCGGCTCCGCCTCGAAGGTATTCACTCTCGTTTACAATGACGGAACTGTTCAAAAGACGCTCACCCTCACCCTGAAGGGCAAAGGCCTCTCGCCCGCCCGCCTCACGTTCACGCCGGCGAACGATCCATTCCCGCACACTCCCCTGAACTACACCCGGGAAAAGACCGTCACGATTTCGAATTCCGCTTCGTCCGACACGAGCCTGAAGATCAACGGGATTTTATCGCTGAACGCCCCGTTTAAGGTGATCGGGGGAAGTTGCACGAGCGGAGCGTTTCCGAAAACCCTCGCTCCGGGCGCGAGCTGCACGATTCAACTGAGCTTCAAACCGGTTGCCGCGCAAACCGCCGAACAGATCCTGACGGTGCAATACGACAATGGCGCGAGTGCCATGAGCGGTACTTATGCGATCACCGGGACTGGAATCGAAGACGCTCTGCTCGCCGCGAGAAGCAAGGGAACCATCGATTTCGGATCCATCGTGATCGGCAACAGGAAACCGCTCACGATCGATCTCGATTACTTCGGGTCGAAATCGGCCACGATCCTCAATACGGTCGTCACGGGCCCATTCGAACTTTCGGGAACGGGTAGCTGCGGAGCTGTCGTCACGGGCAGCTGCAACCTCATCGCCCATTTCATCCCGACTCAAAGCGGGGCCGCGACCGGGAACATCAGAATCACCTACGATGACGGCGCCGGACACACCAAAGATCTCCTCATCCCGCTCGCCGGAAGCGGCAAAGAACCCGGTAAACTCGAATTCACCCCGAGCGCAAAGGATTTCGGTCAAATCCTGATCGGTCATTCCGCGACAGCATCCTTCATACTCACGAAATCCGGCGAGTTCGCTCCGACCGGAGTTTCGCTTGATCCTGTCGCCGCCCCGTTCTCGATCATTTCGACTGACTGCGCGGGTACCGTCAGCGCGAATTGCCGACTTCAAGTTTCCTTCCGGCCGTTACAGACGGGAAGTTTTTCGCAAACACTCGCCCTCAGGTATTTTGACGGCGCGACAACCCGCGAGACGCAAGCCGTTGTGACGGGCACGGCTCTCGCGGCGGCGATGCTGTCGAGCACGCCGGTCGAATTCGGGAGTGTCCGAGTCGGAAACGAGATGACCAGGCAGCTCAACATTTCGAATACGGGAACCGCGACCGCGAGCTCGATCATGTTCCCGAGCCTGCCCTCCGGATTCCACCTCCTCTCGCAGGATTGCGGCGAACTGCTGAACCCGGGCTCCTCATGCAAGTTGACGATTCAATTCCGGCCAACTCGCCCCGGACTTGCGAACAACGCCCTCTCGATCAGCTATTACGACGGGGCGAAGAGCGCGATCCATCTCGCCGAATTGAGAGCCCGCGCGACGATTCCGGCGCAACTCGCCACCAAAGGCGACCATAGCTGCGCGATCAACGATATCGGTCAGGTCAAGTGCTGGGGAAGAAATGATTACGGCCAGGCAGGCCCGGGGGGCTTTATCGATCTCGGGGACAATCTTTCGGCGGTTTCGATCGCGACCGGTTACTGGCACTCCTGCGCGCTTCTCGCCGATGGCCGAGTCAAGTGCTGGGGCCGTAACAACTACGGGCAACTCGGACTGGGCGACAGTCTGAATCGCGGCGCGCTCGCGCAGCACATGGGCGACAACCTGCCCGTCGTCGATCTCGGCTCAAGCCGAAGGGCACTCGCGATCGCGCTCGGGTACTCTCACAGCTGCGCCCTCCTCGATGACGAATCCGTCAGATGCTGGGGCGAAAACTCGATGGGCCAACTGGGCCTGGGAGACACCCGTAATCGGGGCACGCTCCCGAGCGATATGGGCGACGCACTCCCGGGGCTCCGACTCGGCACTGGCGCCAAAGCGAAGCAGCTCACGATCAATGCCGGCCACGGCTGCGCCGTTCTCGATTCCGGCAAACTGAAGTGCTGGGGCGATAACTTCTACGGCCAGCTCGGACTCGGGGACTTCGCGAATCGCGGCCGGACCGCGGCCGAAATGGGCGACGACCTCCCGTTCGTGAATGTCGGGACCGGGCGCTCAGTCCTGAGCGTTTCGGCCGGGGGCGGTTTCACCTGCGCGCTTCTCAGCGACGCCTCCATGAAATGCTGGGGCGTGAACTATCATGGCACGCTCGGGACGTGTTGGGCACTCGACTCGCTTGGCAACTCAGGCTCGTGTTTTGATCCGCTCTATCGCGAGTGGACGCGAGGCTACGGCCTGAGGACCGGCGAAATGGGTGACCACCTGCCGATCGTGGATTTCGGCCCCGCGGCTCTTGTTTCGCAGATCAGCTCCGGAAGCTTCTTCACCTGCGCAATCCTGGCAGATGGAAAAGCCAAATGCTTCGGCGAAAACGACAAGGGTCAGCTCGGCTTAGGGGACACCAACTCTCGCGGCGACGAGCCGGATGAGATGGGGGCCTCGCTCCCGGCGCTCGAATTCAGCGGCGCTCCCGCGATTCGATCGATTCACGCCGGAAACGAGCACGCCTGCGCCCTGTTTGCCGATGACGCCGTCCGGTGCTGGGGTTCCAACAGCTTCGGACAACTGGACGTGAATTGATTCTAATCTGCTCTCGACCCGCGAAAGCAGGTATAATCAGAGCGAATGGAACCATTAGAGGCAAATCACTGGAGCTCCCTGACCGAACTCGGCTGGGACGGCTTTTTTGAATCCTACTTTCGGCGGTCATTGGAAGAATCACCCGAGCCCTCTCGTTCACCGGCCCGTGTGGTTGGAGAAGAACGCGGGTTGTTTCACTTGGCAGACCCAAACGGAACGTTTTTCGGCGTGATAGCCGGAAAGCTTCGCTACCTCGCCGAGGAACGCCTGGATTTGCCGGCAGTAGGTGATTGGGTTCTCTGCTCTCGCGAGCCGAACGCGGAGCGTGCGGTCATTCACGCGATTTTTCCCCGTCGAACCTGCATAAAGAGAAAGGAAGCGGGCCGCGGAACGGAGGATCAGATTCTCGCGGCAAACGTCGATTACGCGCTCATCGTGACCTCCGCGAACACCGAGTTCAGTCCAGCTCGTCTCCAGCGATACGCGACCGCAGTGCGAAACGGCGGAGCCGAAGCGGAAATTATCCTCTCGAAAATTGACCTTTGCCCTGATTACGATCGCCTGTCTGCCAGGATACAGTCGGCGATGCCCGGGATCGTCGTTCACGCGATCAGCGTTCACTCCAGCTCAGGACTTGCCGAACTCCATGAACGGCTCACCCCCGGAAAGACTTTTGTTTTTCTAGGTTCCTCGGGTGTCGGAAAATCGACGCTTCTCAACGGCCTCATGGGGCATGAGGTGATGGCGACTCAGACGATCAGTGGCTTTGAGGACAAGGGACGACACACGACGTCCTCTCGTCACCTCTTTGCATTACCCTCCGGTGCGCTCGTTATAGATACCCCTGGTCTGCGTGAATTCCGTCTAGGGGATTTCGAGTTGGGCCTCAAAGAGACCTACGAGGATATTGTCGCGCTCTCAGATGAGTGCAAGTTTTCCGACTGTCATCATCAAGGGGAGCCGGGCTGTGCCGTGGAACAAGCACGTGAAGACGGCTCGCTCTCTGAAGAGCGTTGGAACTGGTTCGTGAAGTTACAGAAAGAAGTCGAATATCAAAAACGGCGTGATTCCGGGGAGCACGGGAAAAACACCAAAGCGCGATGGAAGAAGATTCACCAGCAAGCTAGCCAGCACATAAAACGGAAGCGCTGGGAAAGCTAGTATTTTGGGAGCCCTCTTATGAACGAAAGCAAGCGTCATTGTCATTCATGTAACACCTTCCTCACCGAAGGACTCACTCCTCAAAAAGTCCTGGTGGATTTCTGTCCGTCCTGCCGCGGAGTCTGGCTCGACGACGGCGAAATCAACTTCCTGGTCAAAAACAGGAAGACGCTCTTTCAGTTCTACAGCTCCGGTCTCAACGATTCCCAAAAAACGGATCACGCGTGCCCGACAGGTTGTGGCGGCAAACTCTTCACCGGGAAGCTTCCGGGCGTGAACACTTCCGCGGAACACTGTCCGGTTTGCAAAGGCCTGTGGCTCGCTGAGCAGGCATTCCGACAATTGGAGTACGGTCTGCCTCTTCGGACTCCTGAAAAAAGCGCCGCAGCCATGTCGAGTCCTCAGCTCCGGACGCGGCTCATTCAGACGCTCCCAGCCCTTCCATCCCTCGGCATGATCTCCATTTTTTCGATGGCAGGCCTTTACGCGCTGCTTTTCGGAATCCTCGTGTTTCTTTCTGAACTGGGCCTGCTCCCTCGGGACACCTTCGCATGGGTGCTTGGTGGAATTCTCATCGTTCAGTTCATCTTCGGCCCGGTAATACTGGACATCAGCCTTCGCTATCTCGGATCACTGGATTGGATCGAAGTGGAAGACCTCCCTGAGTCGGCCGGGAAATTCTGTGTCGAATTATGCGAACAGGAAAAGATCCCGCTTCCGAAGTTCGGGATCATCCGGGACTCGGCTCCGAATGCCTTTACTTACGGACGCACGCCCTGGAGCGCCCGGCTCGTTCTTTCCCGGGGAGTTCTGGAGCGGCTCACGGCAGACGAACTCAAAGCCGTTATCGCTCATGAAATCGGCCACATCACACACTGGGATTTCGTCGTCATGACAGCGGCCCAGTTTGTGCCTATCGTGCTCTACCATTTATATCGGCTGCTGAAGAAAACAGCGGGCAAAGGAACCCAAAAGAAGGGCAAAAGTCAGGCACTCGCCGTAGCGGTAGTCGTGTACCTGGCCTATGTTATTTCTGAATACCTGGTGCTTTTCGTATCCCGAGTTCGGGAATATTGGGCGGATCGCTTCAGCGGAACGGTTACCGGAAACCCGAATCTCCTTTCGACCGCGCTACTGAAAATCGCTTACGGGTTGGCCGCGCAGCAGCCGGACGACACGTCTCCCGCCGAAGCGGGCCAATGGAGGCGCGCGTTTCAAGCCATGGGAATCAGCGAAAATGACCAATCGCAGGCATTGGCACTTTATGCGGCGCCCAGTAGCGCCGCGGAAACTCCGCGAGACACAGAAACCATCGCCCAGGAACTCATGCAATGGGATCTTTGGAACCCCTGGGCCTCGGTTCTCGAATTTTCGTCCACCCACCCCCTCATCGCCAAGCGGATCACGAGGCTTTCGCAGCAGAGTGCCGCGATGGGGATCCCGCCGAAAATCACCTTCGACTTGCGAAAGCCCGAAAGCTATTGGGACGAATTTCTCGTGGATATTTTCTTCTACAGCTTGCCTTTCGCTTGCGCGGGCGCGGCTCTGCTTTATGAACTCTCCCGAGCCCCCATCCAAACCCTGTTTTGGCCGCCCGTGGTTCTGGGTTTCGCGCTGGGTGGACTGGCACGCCATTTCTTCACCTATCGAGCAGGGGGAGCGCTGCCTTCATCCATAGGAGCGTTACTTCGACAGGTAAAGGTTTCTCCGATTCGCGGCATCCCGGTCGCCGTGAAAGGTAAACTCCTAGGCAAAGGAATTCCCGGATATTTGCTCTCCGAAGATTTCATTCTCCAGGATCGAACGGGCCTGATCTTCCTTGACTACACGCAACCGCTCGGGATTTTCGAGCTCTTCTTCGCCGTTTTACGCTCGAATCAATATACCGGAAAGGAAGTTGAAGTGATCGGCTGGTACCGGCGAGCGCCGATTCCCTATATTGAACTCAGATCCATTCGGACGACCGACGGTGGTTTGAACAGCAAGAGTTTTACAATGGACGCGAAGCTGCTTTTCTGGATTGGCCTGACGGCTGCCACGCTCTATTCGTTTCACGTGTTGCGCTGATTCCCGCCGTTCGTTCGTGCGGTTCTACCGATTTCATTGATTCTCGGAAAATTCACAACTGACACACTCCTTTTGCGGAGACTTTCCCGTATACTAATTGTGAACACACGGTGGGGTTGTCGTTATCACTTTTCGAGGGGGACGTCGTATGCGACTTCAATCTATTTTCACGTATTCTATTATGCTCGGAATCGCCCTTGCTTCAGGGCTTCCTTCAGCCTGGGCCACTTATAGCCTTCCAGCGGACCGTTCAGTCGTATGGCAGGGTAACGTCGGGGTGCTCAACGACATCCCTGCACGAACAGCGATTTGCGCGACCCTGAGTCCATCCGGGGGTGACGACACCGCCGCGATTAAAGCCGCTATCGAAAGCTGTAAATCGAGCGGGCAGGTCGTGAAGCTCAACGAGGGAACCTTCAACGTGACCCCGCCGCTCGCACTCCCCTATGGCATCACACTCCGCGGAGCCGGAATGGGAAAAACGATCCTAAAAGGCCTCGGGACGACCTCAGTCTATTTTTTGAAGATCGGGCCCGCGAGCAACAGTTTAGGTTCGTCCGTCAATATTTCAGGTGGACTCTCAAAGGGCTCGAGCACCATCACCACAGCGAGTGCGCACGGCTGGGTCGCTGGTGATCTGATACTCATTGACCAGCTCAATAATCCAGACGCCTCTCCTCCTGTTGACAACTATGGCAGCAACAACTCCGCTTGCACGTGGTGCGGGCGCTCGAGTGGCACGCGGTCGCTCGGACAGATCGCTAAGGTCGTCGCTATTCCGAGTTCAACGACCGCGACCCTCGAAATTCCTCTGTACTGGAACTACAGTTCGTCGCTTACGCCACAAGCCACGAAAATTGTCGGAGTTCTGGAAGGTGCGGGAGTCGAAAGCATGACCCTCGACAACATGCAGAGCGGCAACGCAAATCAAGTCGACAACTACGGAACAGTCGTGATGAGGGGCACCTCCAATTCCTGGCTTCTAGATGTTGAAGTTTTGGGTTCTCATCAGACGGCTCTCAAGCTTTTTACGACGTATCGAAATACGGTGCGCGGATGCAAGTTACACGAACCCTCGGCTTCCGCGCCGGCTGGCGTCGGAATTTACGGGATTTACTTCAACCCGTACGCCTCGGCGAACCTGATCGAAAATAACCAGATTTATCACCTGACGACCGGGATGATGCTGAACGGCGCCACTTCGGGCAACGTGATTTCGTATAACTACATCACTGATCTTTATAATTCCGCCGCCGCGAACTGGAATTTGTCGGCGATCGGAGCTCACGGCGCACACCCCTTCATGAATTTGATCGAAGGGAATTATACAAGCGGCAGGTTACGAGCCGACGAGGTTTGGGGAACTTCGAGTCACCAGGTTTTCTTCAGAAATAGACAGAGCCTCCAGGCGGGACGGGTAAACGGCCCCTGGAACATGGACGTTCAATCTCGCCAGCATTTTCACAGCTTCATCGGAAACGTGATCGGCACGCCGGGTGTCGAGGGCGCATATGAACTTCAGAATGCATCGATCAGCTTGAGTCAGTCCTCGATTTACCGCTTCGGCTATAATAGCGACGGCGACACTTCTCCCACAAGCAATGATCCAGGAGTGCTCGCGACGGCACTGAGGCACAACAACTGGGATTCGGTGAATAACACTGTTGTGCCGAATGCCGGCAGCGATCCGGCACTCCCCGCTTCGCTCTACTTGACGGCGAAACCGGCTTGGATGGGCGCCGCCGTCCAGTGGCCTCCGATCGGTCCGGACGTTTCTCCGATGTACCCGGCGGCCCCCGCGCTCGGGACCGGAACCCCTTTCGGCTCCGGGTCTGCTCCCATTCCTCCATCCGTTCTGGCGATTGTAGCCGGCGGGACATCTTACACCGACAGCTCAGGATTCACGTATGGCGACGACGCGAATTTCAGCGGCGGCAATACGGCATTTTCAAGCGACTCGATCAGCGGCACGGAAGATGATTACCTCTACAAGACGGAGCGTTACGGCGATTTTTCGTACAATTTCGCTGTCCCGAATGGCGCCTATAACGTCACTTTGAAAATGGCGGAAAACTACTGGACCGCCGCCGGTCAGCGCGTTTTTAACATTAATGTGAATGGAGCCAGTGCGGCCGCGAATCTCGACATTTTCGCGAAGGTCGGTGCCAACACAGCCTATGACCTCGTTGTGCCGGTCACGGTGACGAATGGTACGATCAAGATTGATTTCATTTCGCTGGTCGACAACGCGAAAGTGAGCGCAATCAGGATCGATCCAGCTACCTCGCCGACCCCGACCCCGAGTCCGACCCCGACAGCGACCCCAACCCCGACGCCGGCACCCACCGGCTTCACGGCGGTCGCAGGTGGATCGTCCTTCACCGATTCAACCGGAACCAGGTACGAGGCAGATTCCGGTTTCGTTGGAGGAAGTACGGCCTCCACGTCAGCCGCGATTAGCGGAACCGTGGATGATTATTTGTACCAGCACGAACGTTACGGTAATTTTTATTACGACATCCCCGTTGCGAACGGCACGTACAGCATCGTGTTGAAGTTTGCCGAAATCTACTGGACCGCTGCCGGCAGACGCGTTTTCAATGTGCTCGTGAACGGAACCACGGCAATCAGCAATCTCGATATCTTTGCCAAAGTCGGGATCAACACCGCGTATGACGTCATTCTGCCGGTCAACGTCACGAACGGAGCGATTAAGATCCAGTTTGTTACAGTGGCCGATAACGCCAAGGTCAGCGCAATACAGATCGTGCCGGGAATCGTGAGTCCAACACCGACTCCGACGCCGACGCCGACACCGACCCAAACGCCAACCGATAATTTCACGATCAATTCTTCCGCCGGCTCTGGCGGGACGATTTCCCCTTCTGGTTCGGTGAGCGTCGCGGCAGGAGCAAGTCAGACCTTCAAGATCACTCCGCTCAAGAAGTACGCCATCGAGAAGGTCGTCGTAGACGGGATCTCCAAAGGAGCGGTGACTTCCTACACCTTCAGCAACGTGACGGCTAATCACACGATTAGTGCCACCTTCGTTCGAAGATAGTTACGACCGATCAGCAGTAACCTTCACCGGCAACTTCCATTTGGAGGTTGCCGGTGTTTGTTTCTTTGAAATCCATTGTTTTGGCACCTAGGCCCCGCATCAGCCTTCTCTTCAGTCCCGCTCTAAAACTCTACTCTCGTTGATTCGCAGGATCCGGCTCTTCAAAACTATAATTCTTTGTCTTTCCGGAAATAGCGCGAGCGACAATCAGGTTCGCCCCTCTGCGCGTGGACAAAAGACTTTTTAAGCTATGATTTGTGACTGGTTCGAAATTGTGTCCAATGCGCATCTACCTCGCGTGCGCCGTCGCCCTGGCGATTACCAAGCCGGAGCCGCCTCATTGGTGGTTGGTTTGTGTGCTGGACGAACTCGGCTGTTGGTTCGTGCGCTTTCACACGCTTCTCAGCGGATTTGCCATCTCCAACTGCTCCGATCAGAGCATTTTTTAAATCGTTGTTTTGCAGCGCTCTTAGTTGACTCGGCTTGCCTAAACTCTGCATCTTGCCGGAGCTTCTTACTATATTGTTCCACGCACTTGTTTTGGAAACTGAGCAAGCAGAACGGCACCTAACCCAAAGATCCTGAGCAGATACGGGTGCGGGGTCCTTGCAATAATCGTCTTCTCAGTTACTGCTTAAGCTGTAGAACTGAATGCAAAGCAAGCGAATGTCGTGCTCAAAAGGTTTTTGAAATACTTGCGAGCTAAGGTGCTCACAGGCACATCTATCGATGATCGCTATCAGGGGATATTTGAGTTGACGACTACAGCGCAGTGCGTTATTGATTGTGAGATTTTTAACTCTTTTTATCCGAAACTTTCAGGAGTCCCTATGAGATCACTTTTTATCCTCGTCGCATTTATTTTTTCGACGCTGGCCTTCGCTTCTGAGGACATGCCTGCATTGAAAATGAAATGTTCAGGCTCGTCGATGTATCTTCCGTTTTCGGTAGGTATTCTTGTTGATACTCAAACAGGAATAAAGGGGAATAGGGACAAGATCATTCATCCTGAGTTTATGGAGCTTAAGGATGGCAACATCGCTTTACAGTTTTCAGAATCCGAATGTGAAGACCTGACGCGCTTCTCTTTCGAAGAAAAAGCTTTTGCTGATTTTGTAAAAGGAAAAACCAAACGGATTTATGGTTCCATGACCCAGAGCGAACCTGATCTCGAAATGCAGATCCAAGTATACTGCGATCGGCTTGGTTGAAGCTTTTTGGGGCTGGTCTGAATCGTTAATCGCGTACGTCGATATAGCACACCCCTTTTCGTCCGCGTCCGAAAGTCGTCAATACCCCATATTGCATTGGTTTTTCCGGTTTTCTCACGGTTGAGGTGGATGACAAAACTAATGCCAAATGACGGCCATTCCGTCATAAAGACGAGGATTTCTGAACATTTTCTGAGGTCGGTTTGGCCTTTAAGAATTCCCGAGGTGACATCATTTTAAGGTCTTTGTGCGGAGCCCTTTCGTTGTAGTCCTCGATTCATCCTGGGAGCCATCGACTTCAACATAACCAAATCCTCAAAACCTCCTAATACAACGAACAGGCGAGTTGTTGTACCGCAGATGGCGAGCCTCATCACCGCTCAGGAAATCCACGCCCCAGGAGTTGTTATTACTATATTCCGTCGAGACCCAATACTCGGACTTACTGCCGAGCACCCAATTGATTTCCGCTGTTTTCCCGCCATAGAGAGTGCAATTCGGGTGTTCTTGCGGGAAGGAAGCACTATGAGAACCCCCAATCACGTTCGACTTACAATAGATATAAGCAAGCTCGGACTTGGTGGGCAGATACCAGTCGTCGTAGCCCCCGTACACCATGTTCAAACAATAGTGAGCGGCGGAATCGGGCATAATGGAGCTATGAATCGTGATATTGTAGGTCTCAACCTCTCCCCTGCCGGTTGAAGCTTGTGTCGCCGGTTCGAACATTTCAACACCAGGGATGTCCATGTCTCCTCCGCCAGTACCCCGCCAGGTTCGCAGTGTCGCTGCCGTATCCGCTCCATCGGTACAGACCGGATTATTCGTGGTCCCGTCGCATCCACCCGGCATGACCGCGAAACGCTCACCTCTGAATACACCTGCGTAAATGCCTCCTCCGCAGGCTTCTCCGATCACCTTGCCGACGCACGGATTAGCGGGCGCGAGATTGGCACCGAGAACAATGGTTTGACCGACGTTGTCGGCCGCAAGGCTGGCGATTCCAACCTTGGCTCCGGTCGCTCCACTCGCGGTCACGTATTGACCGCTCACGATACCGTGAGTACGTGAGCTGACTGCGCCGCCCGTGGATGCACTCTCGGCGAGGAGATAGTACGCTCCTTGAGGCGGTGTAATCGAGGCATCAGTCGCGATGCCGTAGAATGTCAGTAGGAGCGAGTT
>MEQK01000095.1 GCA_001770175.1 Bdellovibrionales bacterium RIFOXYD1_FULL_55_31
ACAAAGTTATCATTCGTTTTAAGCCCCTCTCTGACCGATTCAGCAGTGGCTCAAACTGTTGAATTTGCCAGCGCTCATGTGTGCGAGGATGGTGGAATTGGTAGACACGTACGTTTGAGGGGCGTATACCGAAAGGTGTGGGGGTTCAAGTCCCCCTCCTCGCACCATTTAAAAAAAGGCTGACTTCTCCGGAAGTTGGCCTTTTTTATTTCTGGTGTTCTTGAACCCCGACCTGCCTCAGTTCCCCATTTTGGGAACAATTGGGGAACATGAGTTACTCCGATGCCGGAGTAACTCCCGACCGTTCCCGCTCAGGCCCGCTCAGGCCCCCTCAGACCGTCACCAGCCTGAGCGTCGGCCGCGATTCCGTGCTCGGCAAAGGCGGGCTGGCGATGGGGGGCGTTGGTTCGGGTTCACCTCCCACTCGGGCTGCGATTCCATTCAGCCGCTCATCCGTTCGATGCATGTACCGCGCGGTCGCGGTCAGACTCGATTGGTTGAGCAAGCGCCGAATGTCCTCGGCCGTCGCCCCGCCTGAACGTAAAGCTCGGTGCAGGAGTGGCGGAGTTCGTGGGGAGTCACCTTCTTCAACCCCGCCTTCTCGCAAAGCGGTCTCAGAGCTCTCAGGTAAGTCCCATACGGGAGAAACTTACCTTTGTGGCTCAAGGCAACGAGATCGCCTTCCAGGGCATTCCTCGAAGCTTTGACGGCAGCGAGGTAGGTCTTCAGCTTGGGCGGCATCGGGGCCATTCCCCAGTCATCCTGCTTGGGGTGTTCTTGGAAGCACTTCTCCTTGTTGTTGAACGCGGCCCGAATCAGAATCTGCCCGCGTTCAAAGTCGACCGCCTGCCATCGAAGCGCCTGGACCTCGCTCGGCCTCAGTCCCGAGAGAATCTGGAGATGAATGGCGGGCCCCAAATAGTGGGACTTCGTCAATTCCAGAAGCTTCATCGCTTCCTGAGGCGAGAGAAACTCCCGTTCCCGGATCGGGATCTTGGGCCGATAACGCCCGAGAACCGGGTTTCGCCCGAGCCAACCGTAGTGCTCGACCGCATCCTCGAACATCTTGTGGAGGACTGCGTAGATGTGTTTCACGGTCTGCGGGGCCAAGCCTTTTTGCCTCGCTCGATCGAGAACGATCCCGATTTCCTGCGGCCTCACCTCGATGAGCTTTCGCGCACCGAGCACGGGGAGCACGTAATCGCGAGCCATCTGGTCTTGCGAAATGATCCAACCTCGCGACATTTGGCTCCGGCACTCGGCCGTCCAGACCTGCCAGTACTCGGCAATCGTCATGTTGCGCTGGGACTCGGGAAGCGCGCTCGCGCCCTGATCCCGTTGCATGAAGAGTTGCCGCTCGTACGCTTCAGCCGCGGCCTTCGTTTCGAAGGTCACGGATCTGAACCACTGGCCAAGTCCGTCTCGGACCTTCACCTGGTATCTGACTTCGTGTTTACTGTTTTGTCGCCGAATAATTGCCATAGTTCATTCTCCTTTTCTCGAAAGGGAGTCTTGGGGTTCTTCGGCGGTGCCACTGGTTTTCAAAGAACGATTGCGTCCGAACAACCTAGCACCAAACCCTCGCTTTAGGAAAGTGGGAGACTCGACGGGCGCGACGGCCTGGTCATGACTCCACCCCTCGAGATCTGGCTTGAAGAAAACGACTCTTCGGCCATGTTTCCTGAACGGAATTCGCCGCTGGTGCACCCAGGCGTACAGGGTGCCGGGCTTAATTCGCAAGAATTCAGCCGCCTCATCGATATCGAAAAAACTCATGATCGCGCTAGCCGCTACCATCACCAGTCCCTCCTCTGAAAAATTTCGGCCGGACCGTCTGGGGTCCAGGCGGTTGGAATTTCGTCTTTGGACCAGGGCTCAAGCTCGGACCAGGTCACGAGTGCGATGATTCTTCTCATCTCCGGAGACTCGTTGATCTTTGCTTTGAGAAATTTGAGCGAGAACTCGTGAATCGTGATGAGAAGAATGAGCGATGGGTTTGATTGTAGCCACTTCGCGATTCGGTCTTCGATATCGAGAAATGACGGTGCAAGGTCAGACTCCACGTCAATCACCGCAGTGAGTCCGCTTCTGAGCTGAACGACACCGAGGGCCTTTGGTTTTTCCTATGGGTACGAACGCTGTTCCAGCCAGACCAGGTCCCAAAGCTCGTCGAGCCTGAGTCTGACCGTAGTATCGAGCAAGGACCGGGAAATGCCGAAGAGGCGCTTTCTCCGATCGTAGGGCGCATCGAGACTTCCGTGCGACCGAACGAGAGCTTCGCCTTGCTTCGTGAGTCGGGTCAATTGACCGCCCCCGAATACATTCGCTGATCTCGTGATGTACCCTGCCCTTTCCAGCTCCTCGATTCTTCGATACGACTCGCTTCGGTGCTTTCCTCGAAAGAAGTACCGCGAAACGATTCTTGGGGTCAGAACCTGATGCTCATAACAGCTTTGAAGGATCCGTCGATCCCGTTCTTGAATTTCGATCATTTAAATCCGTCCTTTCCCGGCACGCAAAAAGACTCCAGCCTCGACCATCGTGGAGGGGGTGGAGTCTTTTTGCGTGCTAGCCGACATCGGGGGAATTCTTCGAACAACGACCGCATCTTGCGAGAACGGCGGGCTCGACCAGGCTGTCTTCCGCACTAGACAGGTGACTAGACAGGTCTCTAGACACCGCGGTCGACAGCACAGTCGGCTGGCAGACCGGCGGCGATTTCGATTCGGGTTTGATTTGCCAATTCGAGATGACTTCACACGGGAGCTGATTTTCATTCAAATGCCTCCTTAGCGTTGGGTTCACGAACGGTTTTCGTTTTTTTTTAAAAACGAGTCCCTCTACTTATAGGGAACGAAATTTCTCGAGGCTCTCGGAGAGTTAGACAAATCGCGACATCTCGCGAAATGTCGGGAAATGTCGCGAAACAAACGATGAAACTTGGGACGTTGAATTTTTTCGCTGAATAAGGCCGGAAAATGGCCAAAATTTCACGATAGCTTTAAAGTTCGCAAATGTCACGAGTGACGCACTATCGGAGGCTATTCCTTCTGATATATTTAACCAGCCAGCTACCTGAGCAGATCGGCGGGACATATGACGAGACGGGAATACACGTGGCCTTGCACTTTTCCGGTAATGACCTTTTTTTGAGTTTGATCCAGTTACTCACGCTATCCCGAGGGGCTTCAGCGGAGGAGCTCACCCTCACTTTCGGCAGCTCGCATAATTATACGAACAACGGCGTACTAAACGCCTATGTTGCAGGTCGAGCTTACTGCGGCGATCCGGTGTACTCTCAACATAATCCCTCGATTTGCGCATTGACTTCTGAGACAGTTCTAACCACCAATGCTTGGGCAACGATGCTCTATATGGCAAAGCAGCTTAGTTACCGCATATCTCAGATCGATCTTCACGTGATCAGCCCACCAGGACGCAATTTCCGAATTTGCGTTGACGGGGCTATTGAGCCCTGTGCCACACAACCGGGGAATATCAGTTTCCACGCACCGTTCGGAGGGACATTGTTCAGCTTAACTGGCATAGGCGGTAGTGACGACTTTGCTATTGATTCGTTTGTCATCCAATACAGGCCGAATCAGCAATTCGATCTCGCCATTTCGAACTCTGAGGTGCAGACCGAGTCAGGGGTTGGAGATGACGGAATTCCCATCGTCGCTCCCGGAAGCGCATTTCAGGTTAAGCTGTCAGTTACCGCCAACGAGTTTGAGGGACCCGAAGTCCGCAGCACCACTGTGAGTCTTCAGGCGGGCTATGAGACCCAGTCACGAACAATCAGTTTGTCATCGCTACAGGCAGCGAATGGGGAACTCGAGATTCCGTTCACTGTCAAATTTCACCCGAGTCTAACAGGTCTTCAAACTATTACTGCGACAGTGAGTCCTGGAAACACCCTGTACGAGAAGAATTTTTCAAACAACACTAGAACTATTCAGGTGAAGGTTGTTGGGCAGTTGGATCTCTCTGTTTCAAAAATTGAACTGAATCAGGCTGCAGGAATGCTGGCGCCGACAGATGCCGATGATAAGCCCATCCTAGCGACGGTTACACCACAGACAGCGAATCCGGCTCCGAAAATTGCCCCAACCCGAGCTGAAGCACAGGTAAATGTGCATATGAACGGAACTCCGACTGCTGGCGCAACGTCAACCTATCTTCAGCTCAAGTTGGGCGACCAGGTGATCGCAGATAATTCGATCGACGTCAGTCAGTTTCACCAAGGTGATAATATCGTCAAGGTCGAGTTTACACCCCCGACTGACCCGAGCCTTCTTGGCGTGCTACCGCTGACCGCGATCGTGAACGCGACCAAAGCCATACAGGAAAGCAATTACACCAACAACAGCTTCGGGACGGATATAAACACCATGGTGCTCTGCAAGGTTGAGGACGCCGGTCGCGTCGTGCCCTTCCATGCGCAGACTGAACTGCAGTGGGCCCCTCAGCCATATGGGATCCCCGACCTGTCATCGGGCACTTTTAGGCAATACGGTTGTTCGGTGACAAACCTTTCCATGCTCTTCTCAAGTTACGGGATCACGAGCACTCCGATCGGTTCGCCGGCAGATCCTGCGCCGGCCGGCCCGCACTTGCCAGGACTTAACGGCGAGGGCCTTGACCCTGGAACGCTCAATTCAGCCATGGCGAATTACACCACGGACTTCCTCGCTGATGGCTCCGTGGGATTCGATGCAAACAACAACCCGATTTGGGCTGGAGCGGCGGAAGTTGCGCGCGCGGGTTATCAAGCCGGGTGCCAGATCACGGGCTCTTGCGATCCGGCCAATGCTCCCAACGTAGTCTCGTTCAAAGGTCTGAATTACAGCAGCTTCTCGGACCGGGACGCGATAAGCGCAGTTCAAAACGAAATCTGTAGCGGAAATCCCGTGATCATGAAGTTTGCGAAGAACGGCGGCGGCCAGCACTTCATGCTCGCAACGGGGATTGTGTGGGACAAGGTGAACCAAAGTCAAACCTTGCGACTGAATAATCCTGGTTCAACACAGATTGGCTCAAGTAAAGACGCCCTGTATACGAATCTCAAAGCCAGCTATCCATCGGTAATCGGATACGCACTCTATCGTCCATCATCCGATCCTTCCATGATGTTCATCTCGACGCCGATGGGTATCCATTTTGTTGTAACCGATCCTCTGGGGCGAAGAGCAGGCTTCAATCCGAACACGGGAACTTCTTACACCGAAATTCCTGGTGCAGCCTATGGAGAGCAGTCGATCGACACACCGGCTGATCCTGGATTTACTCCATCAACGGCCGTCGATGAGCGATACTTCATAAGTTCGCAGGACGTGCCTCCAGGCTCCTACGATATCCAGGTGTTCTCGATAAACGGCGGCAGCTACTATCTCGACCATCGAAGCTTCGACTCCTCCGGAATGACGAACGATAGCCATTTCAGTACTGGCACGTTAACTGCCGGCAACTCCACGACGGCTACGATTAACCACGTGACCACAACCGTGCCTCGGCCCAACGCAGTACTGGCCGTGAACCAATACGCCATTCAGGATACGGGCAACACTGATTTCAAGCAGGCCATGGTGAAGATAGCTGGAACCCTCGTACCAAACTCGAAGTCACCGCTATCGATTACGTCGTCTGTTCACGTTACGATCGGCGGCGTGAACGGTTACCAGTTTGACGTGCCTGCGTCGAGCTTCACTGGCTCGATCGCTAGTAAGAAGACGCTGTATATCGCGAACAGACCTACGGCTAACGTCCACATGGATAGCACTGGTGTGTTCGAGATCAGCCTGCGCGGGGTGGACCTATCTACTGTTGACCAAAATCTCCTTGGATCTGTTAGGATCGAGGTCGACTCGACGATTGGAGCCAAGAAAGTTGGCCTTACTTGCCATCAAGGCCGGTGCTCTAACTGAGTGCAAAGGAAGACGAGCATGAAAAGCCTTATAACCGCAATACTGGCTGTACTAGGAGTCTCTGCCCTTGCACTGGCTCAAAACCCTCGGATCAAATCTTGGAAGACGCTAACGAACGATAATGGCTTCGAGTTCAAATACCCGGATTGCTGGACTCTGAGGCCCGATAACCCGGATGAAATGGAAATGCCAGTCACAGCGGCACATTTTGTAGTTGCCGAGGAGACGAAGGCTTGCGCACGCCCCTTGCTTAATCCACCTCACAACAATCTCATTGGTTTTACGGCGGGAATAAGAGCGACCACGAAAGAAGAATCGCTCAAAATAATAAAACGGTGGGAAAAAGCCGCTAAGAACGCCATCGAGCGAAAGGATTGGTCGTTTTTTAAACGCCTCAAATTTGGTCCTGACGATGCGATCGTAGTGGTCGAATTCCACAATGACATTAAGTATAACTGGATAGCTTGGCGTACCGAGATCTTTTGTCCAACAGTAAAGATCTCCTTCGGCGGGCCCGCCATAAAAGACCCAGACCCATCCTACTTCGAGAAGTTCAAGGCGGGCGAAATGGCAATGCCAGAGCCCGAGAAAACGATTTTTAATTCGATTCGATGTATAGAACCAAAGAGGAAGTGATCAAGGACGGAGAGGTTTTCACGAACATTGTGCCGTAGATACAGGTGATGCTTGTTCAGGCCAGCATCGTGCGGAATCCGTTCAGAATTGCCCCGCAGGCCGTTTCATAAAGGAGTAATCGCTTGAAATTTGTTTTTGCGGCGACGCTAATCATCTCGATAGCTTTAAACGCCTATGCGGACGAAGACACGAACTGGTGGACAGAATTCAAGTCGGCCGTCGATGACTACGTATCTTCAATTCCCGCAGAAGCTAAAGGCAGCATGTCTTCCCATATGAAAGGCTTCGTCCCAATTCCAATCGGGCTGATCCAGCGGAATAAGCGAAACAAACCTGCTCACCAGGTCCTGCATGGCGAGTTTAATTGCGACGGCAAACAGGACTATGCCGTGATCGGCGTTAACGATACCGATCCCTTAGCAAAGGCGTTATTGTCGTCCCAACCTCTACCAAGAGAAATTCTAAAGGTGGCAAGCGAACGGTATCATTCGCTCACCTTTAGCGTTCCGGCGGTCGTTTGGGTAGGTTTGAGTGAGGCAAGTGGATTTACATGGAAACCGTACTCGGGTTCCTACGCTTCAATTCGAAAGCCGTTTGGAGGCGATTTGTTCGAGAAAGCAAAAGAACAACTCGCGTCTCGCGCTAAGGATGGCGGTATTATGCCTGAAATTGACGTGAGATGGGCTCATGAGCATCGTTGCGAAGTTCTCTCCATCGGGTGTTGCGAAAAGCCTGGCATGGATTACGTATGGGATCGGCGCAGCAAACAATTGATAGCGGTTTATCTTGGTGAATGCTGACCAATGATTCACAAAGCCAGTCCTAAAGGTTCTCTGGACCCCA
The DNA here is from genome assembly GCA_001770175.1 of Bdellovibrionales bacterium RIFOXYD1_FULL_55_31. Lineage (GTDB taxonomy): Bacteria > Bdellovibrionota > UBA1018 > UBA1018 > UBA1018 > XYD1-FULL-55-31. The sequence goes on from MEQK01000095.1 coordinate 7,404, forward strand.
GCCCGAGCAAGAAGCTACGGGACCTGACGTATTCTATTCAACGTATGCCTCCGGGAACATTTGGGGAACACAAGGGATCAAAAACCATTCAAATCAGTGAAAACCAGTGATACCGCCGGAATTGAAAACTCCCGGGTTTTTCTGCCAAATCCGCGAATTCGCGACTGTCGCGAAAACGCGGCCCAACACTTGAGGGGCGTATACCGAGTACACGCGGAACGCGTAAAGGCATGGAGGGCAAGTCCCCCTCCTCGCACCATTTATGGATTGCCCAGCTCTTCACGGAGTTGGGCTTTTTTGTTTCTGCCGTTCGTTACGTCTCTTTTCACTCGAAAAACGTGCGGGAACTCAGCTCAAGTGCTAACTTAGATTCGGCCGTCCGCCAAGAAAAGCGTTAACCAAAGCTGTCTCCCCCCGAGAACATTTGGGGAACACCCCGATGTACCCTGCCCCGAAACTAGGTCTATAGCGTTCATCAGCTGGCCTGCGGTATGCAATTAACCATTGCAGATTGGCAATGTGAACAAAACCGATAACCTGCACCTCGTAATCCGATCATTCTGACAACTCGGTATTCACCTGCCAATTCCGTAAACACCCAGAGGGATGAAGGATGGGCGTTCGAAAACCAGTTGTCTTAGAATTTGCGCATCAAGGATCTCCCATTGATCTTTATCTCGATCTTGTAGCGCTTCACCTGGTGAATCAGGCGGATCCGTTGCGGGTGGAACTGCTTCCATCCGGCTATCGCAAGCTGATCGAGGCACGCGCGATGATTCGATCAGGAGCACATTCCTCAGCTCTAGAACTGCTGATTCGGATCGAGAATTCAAACGACGCATTTATCCAAGCTGAAACCCGGTTCTTGGCCGGAAACATTCAATATTCGGCTAATCATTTCGAAGCAGCTCGTCAGTGCTTCCGGGTTGCCCACCAAAAGTTTTCAGCCTTGAATTTGAAAGCGCGTGAACTTTTGGCCGAGTTCAATTCCGCGCAGTGCTCAAACTGGTTAGGAGCCTTTAAGGAAGCAGCCGAAATTGAGGACAGGGTTCTTGCTCTTGCGCAGGAGCGCGGTTTCCTGAATCTGCAAGCACTGGGGCTTCGAGCGGTTGCTTACAGATATTTACGTTGGGGAAACTATCCTGAATCGCTCGAGTACTTTTTGAGGGCCGAAAAACTGTTCTTCGGAATGGGCAACCGGTCGGACGGAGCTCTTTGCTTGCTCTATTCTATCCTCCTGAAATGCGTTTGTGATTGT
>MEQK01000096.1:0-14700 GCA_001770175.1 Bdellovibrionales bacterium RIFOXYD1_FULL_55_31
TGCTTTTTGAACAAGTCGCTCCGAAGACCTCAGCCATCACCCCGGTCCCGGGTGGAGTCGGGCCAATGACGATTGCCGTTCTTTTGCAAAACACGATGTTGTCAGCCGAGGTCAGGGGTAAATAGCAGGATTTTGTTAAGTATTTTTCGAAAATGATCCGAAATAGATGTGTATGCGGGTCCTCTCAAATTTCAAAGCCGGACGGATTACTCGCGCTGGCGCTTTGGCGTTTGCGGGGCTCTTTTATCTGGCAGCAATCGTTCCCTCTGCCCACGCCCGCACCGTCCGGATATGCACCAGCCTTCGGATGCTCCTGACAAACCTGAACGTCGAATCCGCTGTCGAACTGGAAATGAACGTGGATCGCGGGGTCATGGCGCTTCTGACGACAAAGGACGGCAAGCTTGGCAGCCTTTTGGGGGACCAGTCGCCGCCTGCCTGGCTGACCGAGTGGGCGGCCAATAAGCATCCTAAGATAAAAGATGTCCGCAAACTCAACTGGGATGATCTTGAAGGTTATGAGCAAAAACACAGGCTCTTGAAGGACGTGAGCGCCCAACGCAGGCAGGATTTTTTTAAGGACCGGACGTTTCACGGTCTCGTCACTCGCCGCAACATTCAGATGAATTTTTCTGAACCCACCAGCTTTATGGGCAAAGATTATGCGGCCGGAATTCATGATATCGAGACCTCCGGGTTCCTTTTGCCGGTTGTTCAATACCGTAGCGCCTGGGATGTGCGAAATTTTTCGGCAGTGGAGCTCCATTTTCGTGCAAAACTGCCTTCGGGCGATCTGAGCGAACAAGCCTGGCGTTTTCAGGCCGGTATCGGGACGGAGAGAACACATCAGCACGTTCATATCACCGCCCGGCTGCCACTCGAGTTAATGCGCGAAAATCCGGAGCTCTACGCCGCCATGCTCGCTGATTATCATCGCCGCTCAAATCTTCTTTCGGAAATTCTCGGCATCTTTTCCGGCGCGGATTTTGATGCCGTGGGCCTTGGGATTCTAAATGAATTCGACATTCTCTCGGATCATCATCTGTACCAAGCAACCCAGTATTTTCTCGAGCGCGGACTCGGGCGCACTCCCGCACTCGATGATGATCTTAAAATGGCCTTCGTCGGCATGCGCGGAAGTGACAAGTACGACAAACCGGGCCTCTGGGGACAAGAATACCGGATGATCAACGCCTTGGACGACGAAGGCGTCGTGAAACAAGTGCTCAATGGAATCCAGTGGCAGATGAACAACAATGAGTTCGGGATTTCCGCGGATCAAATCCGAAAGTGGCGAGGACACCTTCCCTGGGGCGACGTGAAGTCCCGGGTCTCGGAACTCAGTTATAATCGGCACACGGACACTCTCATCGCAAAAGCCCCGAAATCCGTTCTCGCTGCGCTGACCGATAACGCCAAAGCTTATCTGAATAAGCAGATGATCACAAAGGGCGTCCAACGGGTTACCCGCCTCGACAAAAACAAAGAGCTCAAAATGCTCCTTCACGACTGGTCCCATGACACGCTTTTTTTTGATAATCCGCCATTTCAGCAGAAAATACTCGCGGCACAGGTGAAGGCCATTAAGAAGCTTGATGCAAAAATCCCGAGCCCCCTCAACATCGTCCAAGAATTTCTCTGGGAATCCGGAATAGCGCAGGCCGTCGCGGAATCGATGGGCGCGGACCTGAAAAACGTTCGCCGCGCAGGCTTTGGCGTTCTTCCAGGCCCCTGAAACCTACGTTTTCGGTCGCCTTTTTTAAAGAAAGCAAATCTAGACACTCACCAGAGCCGGGTGTAAAAACCTTTTATGCTTAAAAGAACCGCGTTGTACGAGGAGCATAAGAAATTGGGCGGCCGTTTGATTGATTTTGGCGGCTGGGAACTTCCGGTTCAATATCAGGGGGTCATGGACGAGCACCTCGGTTGCCGAAATGCAGTAGGACTCTTCGATGTCAGCCACATGGGCGAGATTCATGTCGAAGGTGCCGCTTCCGAGGCATTCCTGAATTATCTCATTTCCAATAACGTCGCGAAGCTCGCGGTCAAACAAGCGCTCTATAGCGAAATGTGCAACCACACGGGCGGAATTGTCGACGACCTCCTAGTCTATCGCCGCTCCACCGATCGGTTTCTCGTTGTCGTGAACGCGAGCAATACCGACAAAGACTTTGCGCACATTCAGAAGATCGAGAAGGAATTCAAGCAGAAGAACCCGGGTGCCACCGACCTTCGGATCACTAACGAAAGCTCGAAGTACACCCAGATCGCCGTTCAGGGCCGCCATGCCGAGAAAATCGTCCAGACCATGACGAAGACGAACCTTTCCGCGATCAAATACTACTGGTTCGACGAAGGAACCGTCTTGAACGGCATTCCCGCCGTAATCGCGCGAACAGGCTACACTGGCGAAGACGGTTTCGAGCTTTACGTCCCCTGGGACAGGGGTCCCGAAGTCTGGCGCGCGTGCCTGGAAGCCGGAAAGCCTTACGGGATCACCCCTGTCGGGCTCGGCGCACGCGACACCCTTCGCCTCGAAATGAAATTCCCTCTTTACGGGCACGAACTTTCGGACGAAACAAACCCGTTTGCCGCAGGCGTCGGCTGGGTCGTTAAGCTCGACAAGGGCGACTTTGTCGGACGCGCTCCGATCGTTGCCGCGAAAGAGAAGGGTCTTCCTAAACAACTCGTCGGGCTTAAACTCCTGGAGCGTGGAGTTCCACGTCAGGGATATGAGGTCTACAGCGCCGACGGCAAAAAGAACCTTGGCCAGATCACAAGCGGCACCCAATCGCCTTCTCTGAAGGCAGCGATCGGTCTTGCCTATGTTGACAAAGACCATGCGAAAATCGGAACGAAGCTGACCGTGGACATTCGCGGCACGAAAACCGCCGCCGAAGTGATCCCGACTCCATTTTACAAACGCCCTTACTAAGGAGAAATCATGAACAACTTTCCGTCGAATCTAAAATACACCAAGGATCACGAGTGGGCCCTCATCGAGGGAAATATCGTCACCGTCGGCGTGACTGACCATGCCCAGGGCTCCTTGGGCGACATCGTTTATGCCGAGCTTCCTAAGGTTGGCCGAGAGCTGAAGCACGGTGACACCTTTGGTGTCGTTGAGAGCATTAAGGCAGTGTCGGATCTTTATTCGCCTGTCACGGGCAGGGTCACGGAAATCAACAATGCTCTCGTCAACGAACCCGGAATGGTCAACAAAGATCCTTACGGCAAAGCCTGGATGATGAAGGTGGAATTAACAGATCCGTCTTCCCTCGGCCACTTGATGGACTCCGCGGCGTACACGAAATACGTCGCTTCGTTGCATTAACTGAATCAAGTCGCTGCTGCTTAAGACCCATCGCCGGCCGGACTTGCGGTTTTTTCCGCATGAGTGTCAGGGTCACCCTTGTGCGTCGTCTCGTCCTTTTCCGAGCCTTTCTGGTCCGTGACAGCGGCGTTATTTCGCAGAAGCGCTTTCAGGTCTTTCGCACACGAGAGAAGTGCTTTTCTAAGGGCGCACTCGCGCTCCTTCAGCGTAGGAACCCGCGAACTCTGGGGAGGGGCCTGATCGAAGCACTCTGAAAATATTTTTGTCGTCTGTTCTGAAAGTTCCGCGACAACCTGACTGGCAACCTGCTCCGACTTTTCAGAACTGAGTCCCAATTCCAAGCTTTCCTTCCGCTTAATACAGGTGTTCAGGTCTTTTTCAAGGCGCTCCAATCCTCGCATGGTTACCGCCTTCACGATCGAGGAAATAATAAAAATCGTGGAGCAGATCGCGATAACTTGAATATGAGCAAAGGCTTGCGCCTCGGGAATGAAAAGCCCGGAAAAACCGGGTTCCGCGGGTCCCAGAACCCGTCGAAGCTCTTCATAGACAACCTTAAGGGGCGTGCCGGCCTTATGTTGATATGCCTTCCCGAAAATCCTGAACGTCCCAGCCTGAACATCAATCGGGACAATCTTCTGTCTGCCTTGGGCAGTTTTCAAAACAAAAACCCGATTCTTGAGTTCGCAATCAGGCAGGGGGGCAGTGACTCCCGTGCCGAGCTCCGTCGAAAAGAACTCCCGATCCTGCTCAGAAAGCTCAGCTAACCAATTTTTAAAAGTTTTCGTGCGCTGGTAGCGCGCAAAAACATGCTCGAGGATCTGTCCGTCTTCAGAAGGACGCCTCGCGCGTTGCCCTCCCCCCACGGCAAGGGAGGATGTAAAGAACGCCACCAGAACAAGCCAAATCACACTTCTTCGCATGCGCTTATTGACAGCCACAAATGAGCTGGCGATCGCCAAGGACGTTATTGATCCTCGAAACCGCCGGCCAGAACTTATGATTTCGGACCGAAGGAACTGGATAGGCGGCCTTCTCGCGTGAGTAGGGCCGCGTCCATTCCGTCTTCGCGATCTGTTCGGCCGTGTGCGGTGCGTTTTTCAGAACGTTGTTTTGACGGTCCGCCTTGCCGCTCTCGATTTCGGCAATTTCCTCGCGAATCGCGATCATCGCCTCACAAAACCGATCCAGCTCGTATTTCGACTCGCTTTCGGTTGGCTCCACCATGAGTGTCCCCGGAACCGGAAATGACATCGTAGGCGCGTGAAATCCGTAGTCCATGAGACGTTTCGAAACGTCCTCAGCTTCGATTCCGGTCGCATCCTTGATGGGGCGAAGGTCAAAGATACATTCGTGCGCGACCATGCCTTCCTTTCCTTTGTAAAGAACCGGGTAGTGAGATGCGAGCCTTTTCGCGACATAATTCGCGTTAAGAATCGCCACTTGCGTCGCCCGCGTCAGTCCTTCGGGGCCCATCATCGAGATATACATCCAGGAAATCGGAAGAATGCTCGCGCTACCCCAGGGGCCCGAAGAAACCGGGCCTATTGCCTGCGGTCCGGAAGTGGGCACCACCGGATGCGTCGGCAAAAACGGAACAAGGTGCTGCTTTACGCCGATCGGACCGACGCCTGGCCCCCCGCCGCCATGCGGAATCGCGAAGGTCTTATGCAAGTTGAGATGGCAAACGTCCGCACCGATCTCCGCGGGTTGGCAGAGCCCGATCTGAGCGTTCATGTTTGCTCCGTCCATGTAAACCTGACCGCCGTTATCATGAACGATTTTGCAGATCTCAATGATCGCCTCTTCGAAAACTCCATGCGTCGAGGGATAAGTCACCATGAGCGCGGCCAGATTTTTCGCGTGCTCTTTGGCTTTGGCGCGCAAATCAGCGACGTCTATGTTCCCCATCGAATCGCATTCGACTTCGACGACCCGCAGGCCCGCGAGCGCGGCGCTCGCCGGATTCGTGCCGTGCGCTGAGTGCGGGATCAGACAAATGTTCCGCTGCGACTCTCCCCGGGTTTCATGAAACTTTTTGATGACAAGAAGTCCGGTGTACTCGCCTTGCGAACCCGCGTTCGGCTGAACGGTCACTTTCGAGAAGCCCGTGGTCTCGGCAAGCATGCCCTCAAGCTGCTGAATCATTTTCTGATAGCCCTTGGTCTGTTCCGCGGGCGCGAAGGGATGAATCTGAGAGAACTCCGGCCAGCTGATAGGGAACATTTCAGCGGCGGCATTGAGCTTCATTGTACAGGATCCAAGCGGAATCATCGATCCCGTCAACGAAAGATCTTTTGCTTGAAGCTGAAAGAGGTAACGAAGCATTTCGGTTTCGCAATGATAGCGGTTGAAGACCGAATGCGTGAGATAAGACGATTTTCTTTCCACTGCTGGATCAATCGGCGCCGGCTTGGTGGCAAGCTCTTCGGCTTTAAATCCAATCGACTTTCCGGATGCTCGGGAAAAGACCTTGAAAAGGTCTTCTAAATCACGAAGCGAGGTCGTCTCGTCAACCGAAATGCCCAGGGTCTGCGCATCGATCTTCCTGAGATTCATTTTTTCCTGATGGGCATATCCCATCGCAGCCTGAATCACCGTTGCGCTCTCGGAGCGGACGGAAATCGTGTCAAAGAAGCTTTGGGTCGGAACTTGATAACCGAGCTGTTCGAGTCCTCGTTTCAGCGCGGCGGCGATCCGATGAACTCGCTCGGCGATTCGACGAATTCCTTTCGGCCCGTGATAAACCGCGTACATGCTCGACATGATGGCCAGGAGTACTTGGGCCGTACAGATGTTGCTGCTCGCCTTGTCGCGCCGGATGTGTTGTTCGCGCGTTTGGAGGGCAAGGCGAATTGCCGGTTTTCCATCGCTGTCTTTCGAAACACCGACGATGCGGCCGGCCATCTGACGTTTAAATTCATCTTTGGTCGCGAAATAGCCCGCGTGGGGGCCGCCGAATCCAACCGGAAGGCCAAAACGTTGTGTGCTCCCAACCGCCACATCCGCGCCAAGCTCGGCCGGGGGAGCGAGGATCGCGAGCGAAAGAATGTCCGCGGCCATGACCGCAAGGGCATCCGCTTGGTGGGCCCGCTCAATGAATGCCCGGTAATTCGGTACCGATCCATCCGCGGCGGGGTACTGAATCAGGACGCCAAAAACCGGCTGTTTAAAATCGAACGTCGCCGGGTCACCCACGACCACATTGATCCCGAGTGCCTTCGCGCGCGTTTTGACGACCTCGATGGTTTGCGGGAAAGTGTTCCTAGAAATAAAAAACGACCGCCCCGTGTCTCGTCCCTTCACGTTGAAACAAAGAATCATCGCTTCGGCGGCTGCGGTGCCCTCGTCCAGGAGCGAGGCGTTCGCAATCTCGAATCCCGTCATGTCCATCACCATTTGCTGAAAAGTCAGCAGCGCCTCAAGCCGTCCCTGCGAAATTTCCGCCTGATAGGGTGTATACTGTGTGTACCAGCCGGGATTCTCGAGAATGTTCCGCTGAATAACGGGCGGAGTAATGCATGGGGAATATCCCATGCCGATATAGCTTCGAAAAACCTGATTTTCGGCGGCAACGCGCTTCAACTCAGCCAACGCTTCGAATTCGGCGCGCGCCTCAGGAAGCGCCAATTTCTTCTTCATTCGTATCTGTTTGGGAACCGTGGCATTGACCAGATTCTCCAGAGAAGAAAACCCCAGAAATTTGAGCATCTCGTCCCGTTCAGCCGAGCTCGGCCCGATGTGACGATCGACGAAAGAGTCCGTATACCCAAACGCTTGCGATAAATTTTCCATATGAATTCTTATTACCAAGCCTTTCTTCAATTCACCTCAAAAAAAGTCTTGACCACTTTTCTTGGTTACACCTCTTGAGATTGTTCTGCCGATAGGGTTATGGTCGCTGTCACCCTTTTTGAACCATGTGGGAGAAGCGACATACGCGACGTACACAAAATGTTTAACCCCGATGACCCGGCTCACCCGGATCGCCTGGGTGGCCCACAGAAACGCCCCGAAGATCGCATAAACCCGGATTTGATGCCGGACAGAACGAGAGACAAGACGCTGCACATGAAACACGCGCCCGCCAGTACGATAGCCTCAAATCATTGCCGAAACCAAATGCCCCCTTCACACCGTACGACTCCGTCGCTTGTTAATTTTGAAGAATTGACTCGTGTTTTCAACACAGCCCTGGTTTCAACGCGGGCCGCCGAATCAAAGTCTGCCTCTTCGGAGCTTTTGAGCCTGATCGAAAGCCCCGCCTTTAAAGCAATTTTGGTTGCAGCTCGCCAACTTGCCGCGGAGCAAGGTATTTCTGAGCGCGAAGCAACAGAACGGGTGATTCAGGTTTTTCGAAAAGTCGATCAAATCTGGTGTGGTTACCTCTACCAGGAAGGCGTTTCTTCGGTTTTGAAGAATTAGGCTAGGTTCTTAGAATAAATTCCCAGGGGATCTGTATTTCGCCGTTCTTATCAACGATACCTTTCGGTGGATTCGGAAAAGGCCCGGCCTGATTGAAGGCGCTGATCGCTGCATCATCGAGATCTTTCGTCCCGGACTCGTTCACCACCTGCACCCTGGTGATTTCACCCCGTGGGTTAAGCGTCACCAGGACCTTTGTCGAATGTTCCATTTCACTCGCGAGGCGTCTCCCGGTTCTGTAGTGGGTGATCAACTTCGAACGCAGTATGGGGACCCAGGCACGATCCAGCCGTTCACGAATTCGCTGAAAATAGCCGTAAAAGACGTATTCTCTTGTGTTTAGGGCGGTTCGTTCCGACTCAGCTATCCCTTTGACATAATCCTGGGGAGCAGACCCCATCTCGGCCCACTGCGGGCTATCGTCGCGAGCTTCTTTTTCGCGCTGTTCAGAGGTCGGACGCGTTTCGGGAAGAATCGGAAGACCGAGCATGCTGAGCGGACCACCCCTTGCGAAGCTCTTTTCGAGCTCAAGGGCTTTTTGCGCGAGTCTCTTCAGTTCTTTTCTGGGCGAACCCATGATCGTGGATTTATTTTTGCTGACTGTCTGTCGGTCGACTTTCTGGTTTTGCTCTCCGAGGAACGCGTTTTTGTCGGCAACGTCCATTCTTTGGCCCGTTTCGGTTTGGACAACTTGATGCCTGGTGTCTTCGCGCCGCTTGATGTTTTCACGCGCAAGGTTCTTCTTCGCTGTCGCGAGTGGAACCGGTTCCAGCTCGATCCAGGTCAGCCTCTCTGGCGACTTCTGGACCGAGAATTGGGATACCCAATAACACGCGATCGCAAGTGCTGCGTGGAGAACGAGGGAAAAAGAAATGGAACTGCGCAAACTCCGAACTCCCATTGAGATTGTAACATCTCCCAATGGCTTTTCGGATTTATTCAATGTCCTCTTTAAAGAAATCGTCGCCTGCGTCCGTGTTTACCCGGTCGCTGTCAATTCTCTCTTTCGGTTCAGTGCCTTCGATGAAAGCCTCTCGAATCGCACTCGACGCGTTGGCGGGCGCCAGCTTCCCGGTAACCGGGTCAATGCTCGCAAAAACCACTCCCGAAGGGATGGTAAAATCCGTGTCCGGGTAGTTTTTGACGGCTTCTCTCATGTAACTGAGCCAAATCGGAAGAGCCGCGCGCGCGCCGGTTTCGCTGTGACCGACCGCCCTCTGGTTGTCAAATCCGACCCACACTCCCGACACAATCTGCGGGGTGAAACCCATATACCAGGCGTCTATATAATCGTTCGTCGTTCCGGTCTTTCCCGCGGAAGCACGGCCGAGATTCTTTGCTTCATGACCCGTTCCGTAATTAACGACTTCTTTCATTAAATGCGTCATGACGTAGGCGATCCGCGGGTCCATCACCTGGTCAGGGTCGCCCGGAACGGGATAGGCATCGATCCCCGCAAGCGCAGGCGGAACCGGGCTCGCTGAAACCGCGGGCTCCGGCGCCATGATGGGAGAGGAGGATGCCGCAGGTACCGGGACAACGGGTGATGCGGCAACGAGGCCGGGCTTCTGCTCCTCGAGCAATTTGCCATCCCTGTCGAGAACCTTCGTAAGGAAGATCGGAGTCACGCGCCTGCCGAGACGCGGAAAAAGCGCGTATGCCTTTGTCAGCTCAAGAAGTGACATCGAGGCGCTTCCGAGAGAAATCGACAAATCGGGGTTGAATTGCGCATTCATTCCGAGACGCCTCGCGTATTCGATCATTTTTGAAACTTGAATCGCCTGAACGAGCTTGATCGTCGGAACGTTACGCGACTTGATGAGCGCCTGCCGAAAGGTGGTGTCCCCGTAGAACTTTTCCTCGAAGTTCGTGGGTTTCCATTTTCCAGATTCGCTATCTTCGTAAACGATCGGGGAATCCACGATGATCGACGCCGGCGTGAACCCTCGCTCAAGTGCCGCCGAATAGATGACGGGCTTGAACGAAGACCCGGGCTGCCTGATCGCCTGGATCGCGCGGTTGAATTCGGATTGTCCGAAGTCGTAACCGCCCTCCATCGCAAGCACGTATCCAGTTTGCGCCTCCATCGAAAACAGGGCCCCTTGGACCTGCGGCTCCTGATCAAGCGCCACGGTGATGTTCTTCTCGCCAATCTCGACCACCCTGACGAGGATGAGGTCTCCTTTGGCGAGAACTCGCGACGGAAGCGTCGGATCTCCTCTGGCGGCCGTCGGATTTTTTTCGTCCTTGACCGGCTTTGCCCAGAGCATCTTCTCAAGCGGAAGCTCCGCCGGCACCGCTCCGATCATGACAGAAGTATACTTTTTCTTGTCGTTCACCGCCGTTACGACGGCCTGATAAACGGAATTTAACGTGAGGAGCTCCCGGTCAGACTTGATGCCGGCCATAGTCATGGCTTCGAGCGGGTCCATCCTCCCGTCGGGAAGCAGAACCTTAAATTTCACCCGGTTATCGATTACGCTCAAACGAATCTCCCGAAGCTTTTCCTCGATTTGCTCCGGCGATTTAAGCTGCTGTATCGGCCCGCGATACCCCATACGCTTGTCAATCAGCTCAAGGCCCTCTCTGACGCTTTTGCTGGCCGCGAGCGCGAGTTCGGGAGACGCGGGAATATGAATGGTGAGTGCCTCTTCGTAAAGAGCCTTTTCGCCGTATTTTTCCGCCAAATATCGGCGAAGATGCTCGACGAGGTATGCGGCATATTTTTTATTGACGTCTTCATCCCGGTAAATCTTTATTGGCTGCGCGGCCGCCTCGGTCATCTGTCCCTGTGAAATGTACTTATTTTCGAACATGCGCCGAAGCACGTAAAGCTGTCGTTCTTTCGCTCGTTTCGAATTCAAGAGCGGGCTGTACTTCCCGGGTGCCTGCGGCAAGCCAGCAAGAAGTGCCGCTTCGCCCACGGACAGCGCGGAAACATCTTTTCTGAAGTAAGTCTGCGCGGCCGCCTGCACGCCATAGGCACCGTGTCCGAGATAGATCTGGTTAAGATAGAGATACAGGATTTGTTGCTTCGTCAGATTTTTTTCGAGCCGTGAAGCAACAATGACTTCTTTAATCTTGCGAATGAACGTCCGTTCCGAAGTGAGCAGGAGCGATTTGACAACCTGTTGGGTGATCGTGCTTCCGCCCTGCGCGACATGTCCTGCCTTGAAATTGGCGATGGCGGCTCGGAGCATGCTGGCCACGTTGATTCCGGAATGAGCGAAAAACTGGTCGTCCTCCGCGGAAGTAAAGGCCCGGATCACGACCTCGGGCATCTTTTCATAGGGGATGACGTATCGACGCTCTTTATAGAACTCTCCCATGAGAGCGTCTTCCCGCCCGTAATTTCCATAAATCCTGGTCACCCCGAGCGGTTTGTAATCAGCCACGGTAATGATCTTGGGCAGGTCACGCGAAAAATACCAGGTGACCCCGGCGACCACCCCCATTACAAGAAAGGTTCCCGAAATCGCTAAGATGAAAAGCGTCCGAAATGCCCACCCTGCTGTTCTTGTCACGGAGCCGGCCCCCCCGCAGATCGCCTGCGATCTGACACGCCTGTCAGTCGCCGAATTTCACCCAGTCTCTCCAGGACGGCGCTTCTTCCGCGAAAGGCGATTTCCGTTCGCTTGTTGAAATCCATCTTGTCTATCCCTTTCATGTTCGGCCGGAGAACCAGCGGAACCTGATCAGGAGGCGCCACGTACCCTGTTCCAGCCGAATCGGCGACGTCCACAAGAATAATCGGCCCGATATTCGCCCCGGTCGCTTCCGCAGTCAAGAACGGTCCGCCAGCCTCAAGCGAAAGCGCAGGGACACCCTCCCAGCTCGCCTCGTGGAGAAATCCGGGCGATGCGAGCGCTGCGCGAACGGCGTGAGAGGCCTGTCCCTTATCAACCAAGAGCGACGTATTCGAATCTTTCAGGAGTACCCCGATGCGGACGGGAATCTGAGCATCGCTCAAGTCTTTACCCGCAAATACCCGCTCGAGTTCAAGGTCGATCTTCGCCTTTTCCCGATTTCGGTCAAACACGCCCAAAAAACTCTTTTTTTGGAGAAAAACGTCTTTTTTGAAACGCATCAGAGCCCATTCGAAACGGTTGAGGTTTGGATCCATCGCATAAAGACCGCCGATGAGAGCACCCATTTCAGTTCCAAAAACCGCACCAATCGGAATGCTCGCTTCCACCAAAGCCCGAATGACACCGACGTAAGCAAAACCGCGGGCCAAGCCCGGACCAAGTACGAGAACAACTGGTTTGATCGGAACAGGTTCCGGTCCATAGGTCGGCGGCACTGGCGGCGAAGGCGGACCGTATGGCTCGGGCGGTCCCATCGGCTCCGCCAACGGTGCGCCATCGGCCCCCACGATCGGTTCGGACGATCCGCCTTTTCTGGCTGATGCACAGCCCGCCCCGACTGCGAGGGCGAGCAAAAAAGCCAGGCCTGCACTAGCGGCCCCGCTCATGACGCGGGAGATGGTGGACCGATTCACCTTTGTTTCCAATGGGCGAGAAACTCCTTATTACCCTGTGTACCCGTAATAGGAGATTCTATCAGCCCCACTCGGATCAATCCAAGGGTTTTGCCAAAATCCGTCAGGCGCTCGACCGCCTTTTGCCGCTCTTCCTCTGAGGTTACAATCCCGCCTTTCCCGACCTTTTGTTTTCCGACCTCGAACTGCGGCTTAATCAGTGTGATCCAGTCGGTCTCTGTCGTGGAAAACTGGAGCGCAGCGGGAAGGATTTTATCGAGAGAGATGAACGAGACGTCAGCGACGATAATGCCCACCTTTTGCCCGATCAGTCGAAATTCGAGATGACGTGCGTTGACGTTCTCAAGAACTGCGACTCGGGGGTCCTGTCGAATTTTCCAGTCCATCTGGTTGTGACCCACGTCAACGGCGAAAACCCGGATGGCCCCGCGCACCAGCAGAACTTCAGTAAAACCACCCGTCGAGGCACCAATGTCCAAGGCCGTGCGGCCGTCCACACATACCGAAAATGAATCCAAGGCTGCGGCAAGCTTGACGCCGCCCCGGGAAACGTAAGGATGTACCTCGCCCCTGATGCGAATCGCGGCGTCCTCAGCAACCGGCTGCCCGGCTTTTGTAACGGGGATATCGTCGATCAAAACGTTTCCGGCGAGAACGAGCGCCTGCGCCCGCGAACGGGTGGGGGCCAAACCGCGTTCCACGATTAGTACGTCGAGCCTTTTCTTCATAAGAATTGTCGAAGTCGCGTCGCCAGGGCTTCTACCGAAAGTCCCTCGGCAGCCTCGAGTGCGGCCGGAGCGCCGTGACTGATAAAGTGATCGCCAAATCCGACCACAGAAACGGCAGCCCCGCGCGGTCCTGCGGCCGTAACCAGCGCCTGTCCGAAGCCTCCCCGTATTGCTCCCATCTCGGTTGTCACAAGCGCAGCTGCGGGATGCGCACGAACATACTCAATCACCTCTGCCGAAATAGGCTTTGCTTCAGTCGTTGAAAGAACCGCAACCGCGCTCCCGGCTGATTTAAGGAGTTCAGCCGCGGCTACGGCGACGCTCGCACTGGTTCCGAGTGCGACAACAATGACCTTTGGATCCTCGACTTGGCGATGCCATCGAATCCCGTTTTCGGCTTGTTTTTGAAACGGCGCTGGTCCGATTCCGCGAGGATACCGAATCGCCCAAGGAACTCCCGATTCAACCGCTTTACCGAGCAATCGCGGTAAATCGGCGGGACACGCCGGACTCGAAATCCTGAGATTCGGAATCATGCCCAGAAAAGAAAGATCGAAAGCTCCGTGGTGCGTTGCGCCGTCGCCACCCACAACTCCTGCACGGTCCAACGCGAAGGTGACCCCAAGTCGCTGGAGTGCGACGTCATGAATGACCCCATCCAAGGCCCGCTGGAGAAAGGTGCTGTAGATCGCGACAACCGGCCGTAGCCCCTGGGTGGCCAGGCCGGCCGCGAAAGTGACGGCGTGCGGCTCCGCAATTCCTACATCAAAAAACCGGTCCGGAAACCTTCGGGCGAATTGACCGAGCCCCGTTCCTTCCGGCATCGCAGCCGTAATTGCCACGATTTTCGGATCGGCTTCCGCGAGCTCGCAAAGGCATTCCCCGAATACATCGCTGTAATGCTCGACATGCTTCTGATTCGGAAAAATCGGATTCACCCCGTGGAAGGCCGTCGGATGTTCTTCAGCCGGAATGTAGCCGCGCCCCTTTTGGGTTCGCGCATGAACAACGACGGGCCTGCCGGCATAATGCTCTTTGATGCCCTGAAAGGTGGCAATGAGAGCCGGAAGATCGTGCCCGTCCACGGGCCCGATATAATCAAAACCGAAAAGTTCGAAAAACTCCTTCGCGCCGGAACCACTCAGGATGGTAGACATCGCGCCAACGCTTTGCGAGATGGACATCTGGTTATCGTTCAGGAGAAGGAGAAAGGGACCAAGCTCGCGCCCCCTGAAATTGTTGAGCGCCTCGAAAGAAAGTCCGGCCGTCAACCCGCCATCACCGACGATCGTCGCGGTCCATTGAGCCGAGTTCTTTCTGGCCCATGCCATCGCAAGACCGGCCGAAAGGGCCGTGCTGCTGTGGCCGGTTCCAAAGACATCGTGCTCGTTTTCCTCCCGCGAAGGAAAACCCGACAATCCCCCCGCCATTCGCAATCCGGCAAATTGCGTCCAGCGGCCCGTGAGCAGCTTGTGTGCATACGCCTGATGTCCCACATCCCAGATCAGCGGCTCCCCGGGAGACTCAAAACAGTAATGGAGTGAAATAGCTAATTCAACTGCCCCTAAGCTTGCCCCCAGGTGTCCGCCGTTTCGAAGACAAGTCGAAAGAATTTCCTGACGAATATCTTCCGAGAGCTGTTTGAGCTCCAAGAGCGACATCTGACGCAGGTCACTCGGGCGATGGACCGGGGGAAACATCTGGTCGGCCAT
>MEQK01000096.1:14733-25092 GCA_001770175.1 Bdellovibrionales bacterium RIFOXYD1_FULL_55_31
GGGGAAACATCTGGTCGGCCATAAAATGCGAGTTGTGCCCCTACTCTTTCGCTCGATTTTGAGGAAACGGTTGTAGTGCCGGCGCGCATCCGGCGGCGGCTTCCGCCGTCGCACCTTTCATCAGAATGTCGACGCGTTGTTCGGCAGCCGAAAGGTGATTCTGGCAAATTCGGGTGAGACGAACGCCGTCTTCAAAGCAGCGCAAGGCCTGCTCCAGATTCAACTCTCCGCTTTCGAGTAATTTAACGGACGCCTGAAGCTGCTCAAGCGCGCTCTCAAAGGTGGTTTTTTCGTCCGGGGTCTGATTCTCGTTGGTCATGGTTTTGTTTATGTATCACCCTTGGCGAATCAAGACCACACGATTGCTTTAGCGCCCGGCGCTCGCCAGCTGTCCAAAGGTTAGACACTCGGGCGCGCTGGAGCGCGGCTGATTTCCGTTACATTCCGAAAAATTGCGTGGCTATGTGCCCGGCAAGCTACTTGCTTCGTTAGGATCCGATGCGGTTCCTGGAGAACAACCACCGTTTTGCCCGTTTGTTCGCGGTTTTGCTCATTCCGCTCGTGCTTTTTTCAGTTAAGCCCGGCTCGCCCGCTCTGGCCGCCTATAACCATCCTGCTACCTGGGCCAGCGTGGCTTCGCATGATTTCGACAGAGCAACACAGGGCCCCTCCGTGTCGCGGGCAACTCTCTTTGAGCCGTCGTTTTCGGACGCGACCTTTTCCGCGATCCTGAGCGATACCGACAGGCGCGTGCCACCCACTTTTCAGATTCCCAATGAGATTCGAAACAGCGTCGGCTTTTGGTTAAGAATTTACAGCCAATTCACCACTCATCATATCGTGCTCTTCGACGAGTCTCATCCCGAGATTGTTTATGAGGCGCTTGATTTTCGAAACGTAGCCGAGAGCGCTCGAAGCCGGCTGGTTTACGAGGTTATCGTAAAAAATCGAGTCGCGGCGACACTCAAAGCTTATCGGCTTGCCTTCGCGAGTCTCGCCAAGCACCCGCGACCGAAAAGTCCGACTCGCGAAGAAGCCCTGATTTTGGCTGCGACGAGCAAACTCCCCCACAGACATTCCTTCCACGAGCTGGCACAGCGCCTGAGGACCCAGACCGGACAGCGTGACAATATAGTAAAGGGTCTGGCTACTGCGGAGGGGTACTTTCCGAAAATGGAGGCGATCTTTTCGAAAATTGGCCTTCCCCCGGCCCTTGTTCGTCTCAGTCTCGTTGAAAGCTCATTCAACGTGAACGCGATTTCCAGAGCCGGCGCCTCGGGGGTTTGGCAGTTCTTACCGCGCTCCGGAAAAGAATACCTCGTGATCGATTCGAACCTGGCTGTTGATGAGAGACTCTCTCCCTTAAAAGCCACGGTCGCCGCTGGAAAACTCCTGAAGCGGAACTTTCGAACTTTGAACAGCTGGGCTCTCGCGATCACCGCATATAATCATGGCGCGCAGAACCTAAGGCGCTTTTCGTCCAAAGCGGCCGATTTCTCGAAAATCAGCCATATTTTCAAGCCCTGCACCAAGCGTCGCCACCCGGTAGGCTGGGCAAGCCGCAATTATTATGCGGAGTTTCTGGCCGTTCTTCACGCCGAAGCGTATCGGAGCCTGCTGTATGGCGATTTTTCGGAACCGCCACAGCATTCGGTCGCTTTTCGTAAGTTGAATCGCGCCCAGAGCGCCGTTTCCTTCGCGCTCGAGCGCGGTATTTCACTCGCGCGATTTCGCCGTCTCAATCCAGACATCATGAATCTCCACAAGAGACTCCCGCGCGGCTTTCTGGTCGCGGTCCCCGATGAAGCCGATGACCTGGGGCAGTTGACGAACGCCGGGCGCGGACAAAACAAGCTGCGTAAGGGTTGATCAGTAAGGCCCGACCAGATTGATCACTCCAGGCGAAGCGATGATCAGCTCAGACCAAACCTGGTTTTTGTTCTTGTCCCGGATTTCGGCAACCACCGGTCCTTCTGGGACCTGAAGCGAAATGAATCTCGTCGCTGTCGCCGCAAGGGGTAGTTCTTCTCTCATTTGTCCTGAGGCCATGACGGTGTATGTTTCTGGGGTAAGGCTTTGCCGATCCACGAGAGTCATGAGCGCGGGGACAAGCCGGTCTTGCGGACGCGATGCCACCACCTGTGGCACAGCCGCGACGACTAAACCCCCGTCAGCGCTAATGCCGCCCTCAAGCTGCCCGAGCCACTCATCAACTTGCCGCGGACTCAAGCGAAAAAGACTCACTTTTTCAAGATGTCCCGGCATCATCCGGTAGCGATGCGTGTATCCGGTGCGTACTTCGGTTTCCACAAAAACCGGGTATTGCCCGATCACGATGATATTCTCGACTTCGAAAGAACCGTTCTGGCGCGTGACGGCTTCCTTGGTTTGTCCGACGATCCGAACTCGCGCGCCAAACACGCCTCGCGGAATTCCGGAAGAAGCGTCGAACACTTGCCCTGAGATCTTCTTTTTCTGCGGAGCTGAAAGGTCGACGTATGTGGCCACGCCCCGAAGCACGGGAACGCCCAGCGCCCCTGTCTCGCTGATCCGGTCACGCGCGGCAAATATCAGGTGAGCTCCCGGATTGACGTTCAAGAACACGAAATAGCGTTCTTCGGATGATACCTCGCCCGAAAGCAGCTTGTTTTGGCGATTCAGAAATACCGGCTGTTCAGCGCGACCCGACAGTTCGACCTTCCATCCGGCCGGAACCTTCCCAAACACGATTCCAGTCTCACGCAAGATCGTCGCCTGCGAAATCTTGCTGAGGAGAAACGCGGCCGCACTCGAAATCAGGGGCACCGGCGCGGTATCTTGACCGGTCGTCCAAGCCAGGGTGGACCAGTGTTCGGCCGCCTTCGCCAGCTGCCATCCGGCGTTCGGTGTTCCAGGATTAAGGAATTCGCGCGTAAGCCTTTCGATCGTCGCTCCGTGAACGGGCGTCTGCCAATCGAACGCTTCGATGGCCGCACCTGAGTGAACCGGAATTGCGGGACCTGCGGACTGAAGGACCGTGTTTTCGGTCGGGCGACGACTCGCCAAACTGATCGACGGGGTCTTGGTGTCCTGCGCTGGCTTCTCCTCGACATTCGTCGACGCGGCGGAGACAGCCTCACGCTTTCTTTTCGTGCCCTGGTCGGCTTCGGGCCCTGTTTTGGCAGTATCGCGCTGTGCCGGCGACGAGGTGGCCGGAACAGAAACGGCCGGAGACTTCGATGCCTCTCTTGCAGTCGGGCGCGTGGGCGAACTTCTCGTATAATGGATGTTATCTTGATGCGTGAGGCCGGCGACCACCGCTGGGTAGCCAGCGCTTGGATAGTCATCCGAATCCTGCACGCGTGTCCTTTCAGGAGTATTCAAATTCCCGTCCGCGTGAGTATTCAATGGTTTGGTCGCCCCATCCGTCGTTTGAATACTCACCACAGGAGATTCTGCGCGCGCGGTCTCAATTGTCCTTGCCGCCCCCGTAGGTACTTCCGCAAGCGCTTCTGGTGGTGCCCTCACCGGCGGCTCAGGTTTGGCTTCGCTCTTTTTGGCTATCCAGGCCACCTCTAACTTCAAGGGCTCAGCTTCTTCGCGGAGCTTCGGCGAAACCTGTGCAGAGGCCGCTGCGGGCTGCAAATCACTAATGCCGTTGTTTTTTGCGTTTTTTACTGCGATTTCCGCCTTTTTCGCATCCTGTTTCCCAATAATGCGGCTCGATTTCACCTCCGGTCGAGCAACGTCCACATTCGCTAGCGTCACTTGGTCCGTCACTTCGGCGTGAGTAGTCACCGGAACCAAGGCGACATCCTTCTGACTACCCAGCCGAACCGGCAGCTTGCGAATCACCTTAGCCCGAGCCACTTTCGAAATCGCAGGTGCCGCTTTCGTAATCGTCGTCGGCGTCCTGCCGTACTCATTCAGGGCCGAAATAAATCGCACGCGCCATAGGCTGTGAAGTGTTCGAAAGGTCTCATACTCCGCCTGGCTGGGGGTGATCGACGCTTTCGTAATGGCAGGAACCGCTCGTGCTGCGGAGACCGTAATCTGATCGGCGACCTTCTTTACCCGCGCAATTTTCGAGACAGGCAAAGCTCTAAGGACCCGAACGCGCTTTTCAGGCATCCGAATCGATGGGGCGGGCGGAAGAGCCGGGAGTTCGACCTCGTTAAGGCCGATTCGAACAGAGCCCATCCATTTCCAGGAATTCACATCGATTGAAATTTTTGCGCTTGGTTCGAGCCAGTTCGCGGCGGTCGTCATCGCAAGGAATAGAGACACTCCCGCAAACAGCGAAAAAACGCCTGAATATAGGCTCATTCGTGATGCGGTACTCGTCCCAATGCCAACTTGCACGAAGCTTTGAATCCTTTCAGCGCTTCTTTTTTTATCGGGTCGCCTTTGGTTTTCCTATAGGTCTACCGTGCGAACGCGATCATCCTGATGCGTACTCTTATAGCGTAAACAGAAATCCAGGAATCCGCAAGCCGTCCCACGAGGTCTTCGGAGCTATCCGCCAAGTTGTTGACGAATCAAAGCCCGCTGAAGCTTCAGCTGATATTTTCGAAACCGCTGCTCATCGAGGTCCGCATCCCCCAACGCCTCTTCGGCGGCTTTTTGTGCCCGCTTGGCCCGTTCCACATCAATCTCTCCCTGAAGCTCGAGGGTTTCAGCCATGACAACGACGACATCGTCCCTGACTTCGAAGAAACCGCTCGAAATCATTCCTTTGGCCTCCCGCCCCCCTGCGGCACGGTAGCTGAAAACGCCGGTTTCAAGCGTTCCAATCATCGCCGCGTGACCCGGCAGGATTTCAATCTGGCCCTCGCTGCCGACCAAAGTGATCTCGTCGACTGGCAAAGACTCAAGCAAGTTACGCTCGGGCGAAAGGATCGTCAGCTTCAGACTCATTGGTTCCCCCAAACTGCGCTCAGGCTATTTGAGCGTTTTTGCCTTTTCGATCGCGTCTTCGATGGTGCCGACCATGTAAAAAGCCTGTTCGGGAAGCGAGTCGTGCTTGCCTTCAAGTATCTCCTTAAAGCCCCTCACGGTATCCTCGATTTTGACGAATTTGCCTTTGAAGTTCGTGAACTGTTCGGCGACGAAGAACGGCTGGGAAAGAAACCGCTGAATTTTTCTGGCCCTGGCGACGACTCGTTTGTCGTCCTCAGAAAGCTCATCCATTCCCAGGATCGCGATGATGTCCTGGAGATCCTTGTATCGCTGGAGCACCTGCTGGACCGATCGCGCCACGGCATAATGTTCATCTCCCACGATTCTCGGATCGAGAACGCGGGACGTCGATGCGAGCGGATCCACCGCCGGATAGATTCCAAGCTCCGAGATCTGCCGCGAAAGATTCGTCGTCGCATCAAGGTGAGCGAATGTGGTGGCCGGGGCAGGATCCGTGTAGTCGTCGGCTGGAACGTAGATCGCCTGAATCGAGGTGATCGAGCCCTTGCTCGTGGATGTGATCCGCTCCTGAAGCTCACCCATCTCGGTTGCGAGGTTCGGCTGATATCCGACCGCTGAAGGAATGCGTCCGAGCAAGGCCGAAACTTCGGAGCCCGCCTGCGTGAAGCGGAAAATATTATCAATGAACAAAAGCACGTCCTGATTCTCTTCATCGCGAAAATATTCGGCGACGGTGAGCGCGGAAAGTGCGACGCGAGCCCGGGCCCCCGGCGGCTCATTCATCTGGCCATACACGAGGGCCGTCTTGTTAATGACTCCCGATTCTTTCATTTCGACCCAGAGGTCGTTGCCCTCGCGGGTGCGCTCTCCAACGCCACCAAAGACCGAGAACCCGCCGTGTTGGGTGGCGATGTTGTTAATCAGCTCCATGATGAGAACCGTCTTACCGACCCCCGCGCCCCCGAAGAGACCGATTTTTCCACCTCTCGCGTAGGGCGCGAGAAGGTCCACCACTTTGATTCCGGTAAAAAATGGCTGGACCGTAACGGACTGATCCCGGAACGTCGGCGCGGGACGGTGAATCGGATACGTTTTCTTCGTCTTCACCGGGCCCATTTCGTCGACTGGCTCGCCGATGACATTCATGATCCGGCCCAACGTCTCCCTGCCAACCGGCATCTGAATCTGTTCTCCGGTATCCTTGGCCGGCTGACCCCGAACTAGACCTTCCGTACTGTCCATTGAAACGCAACGGACGGTGTTCTCACCAAGATGCTGCGCAACCTCGAGAACGAGGTTCCATTCGCTATTATTGATCGAGGGGTTGCTGACCCGAATTGCGTTATAAATCGCGGGGAGATTGGCCGACTCGAACTCAACGTCAACGATAGGTCCGATCACCTGCTTGATTCTTCCCAATTTTCCCGTCTGTGCTGATGCTGACATATCTCTCCCTTACGCTGTGCTTTTCTGTGACTCGCTACCGGCTATGATTTCAAGCAACTCTTTCGTGATTCCGGCCTGCCGCTGTTTATTAAACTGAAGCGTCAGTCTCCGGATCATTTCTCCCGCGTTCTTTGTCGCGTTCTCCATGGCGGACATTCGGGCGCCGTGTTCTCCCGCTTGAGATTCTAGAAGTATCCTGAAGCCCTGAATGGAGAAGTGTTTCCCAAGCAGCTGATCCAAAACCTCACTAAGGCTGGGCCGAACCAGAAACAGTGCCGTGGATTCATGAACACCCTCTGTCCTCGCGACGTCCCCTTCACCGACTTGTCCGGGATCTCCGGCATCCTGAATCGGCAGAAAGCCCTCGACGACAACCCGCTGGCTCATGACATTCTTGAATTCGTTGTAAATGAATTTGACCTCATCCACCCGTCCGGAAAGATATGCCTCCACCGCGGCATCCGCGAGCGTCTTCGCTTTTTGGAACGTGACCTTGCCCCCGAGCTCCTGAAAGTAACGCCCGAGATTCACATTCTTGGTCCTAAAAAAATCGTAGCCTTTACGTCCAACGAACCCGAGTTCCACGAGTTCGTAGCGCGGTTCGTTTTCCGAAATCCACCGCGTCGCGGCTTTGATGACATTTGCATTGAAGGGACCGCAAAGACCCCTATCTGACGTGACCAGGATCAGCAGCACTTTCTTCTTCGCGGAACCCTCGCCAGTCGACTCTCGCCTGACCAGGGGAGACTCGGCTCCGTCCTCAACCAGCGCGGAAACCTGCCGGATCAGGGCGCCAATCCGTTTGGCGTAAGGCCGGTGGTTCTGAATCGCATCCTGCGCCCTCCGAAGCTTGGCCGCCGAAACCATTTTCATGGCTTTCGTGGTCTGCTGCGTATTTTTGGTCGATGCAATTCGCTTTTTAAGATCCTTGATTGTCGCCATGTCTTAGCCTGTGAAGACTTCTTCGAACTCCGTGAGGGCGGCCTGCATTTTGGCTTTCAGGCTGTCCTCAATTTTTCCCTTCTCCTTGAGCTCGGCAATGATCTCCGGGTGCTTCTTTTCCATGAAGTCGAACATCTGCGTCTCGTAGGCTTGCAGCCGATCCAACGGGTGTTTATCAAGATAGCCGTTTGTTCCGGCGAAAATGATTAAAACCTGTCTCATCACCGGCATCGGGACGTACTGACCTTGTTTCAGGATTTCGGTTAGGCGCTGCCCGCGCGCGAGCTGCTTTTGGGTCGCCGGGTCGAGGTCGCTTCCAAACTGCGCGAAGGCCGCCTTCTCTCGGTATTGCGCGAGATCCAGACGGAGAGACCCGGAAATCTGCCTCATCGCCTTGACTTGGGCGTTGCCGCCCACGCGGGAGACCGAAAGCCCCACATTCACGGCCGGTCGAACGCCCGAGTAGAAGAGATCCGTCTCGAGATAAATCTGTCCATCAGTGATGGAGATCACATTCGTGGGAATATACGCCGAAACGTCCCCGGCCTGCGTCTCGATGATCGGAAGTGCCGTAAGGGATCCGCCACCCAGCTTGTCAGAGAGCTTTGCCGCGCGCTCAAGAAGACGTGAGTGGAGATAAAACACGTCGCCGGGGTAAGCCTCGCGTCCCGGCGGACGCCGCAACAGGAGAGATAATTGGCGGTAGGCCTGCGCCTGCTTCGTCAAATCGTCGTAAATAATCAGCGCGTGCTTGCCGTTATCCCTGAACCATTCGCCCATCGTGACGCCCGCGTAGGCCGCAAGAAATTGCATCGGGGCCTGCTCGGAGGCGGTTGCCGCCACCACGGTTGTGTACTCCATGGCACCAAAGGAGCGGAGCTTGTCTACGACCTGTGCCACCGTCGATTGTTTTTGCCCAATAGCGACATAGATGCAGTAAACGTCCAGTCCCTTCTGATTGATAATCGTATCGATTGCGACGGCAGTTTTCCCGGTCTGACGATCTCCGATGATCAACTCGCGCTGACCGCGGCCGATCGGAATCATGGAATCGATTGCCTTAATGCCCGTCTGCAGCGGCTCTTTGACGGATTGCCGTGCGACGATTCCGGGCGCCTTGATTTCGACCTTTCGGGTTTCCTTCGCCTGAATCGGACCTTTTCCGTCCACCGGCAGACCGAGCGCGTTCACCACCCGTCCAAGCATGGCTTCGCCGACCGGAACCTGCACGATCTTATTTGTGCGCTTCACGGTCGAACCTTCTTTAATCAGGGTATCGTCTCCAAGTACGGCGATACCGACGGTTTCTTCTTCGAGGTTGAGAACCATCCCCGAGACTCCATTACCGAAGTCAACCAATTCTCCGGCCATCGCCTTTTCAAGACCGTACACTTTTGCCACGCTGTCGCCGACCGAGACGACCGTCCCGGTTTCAGAGACATCGAGCTTTTTCTCAAAGCCGGCGAGTTGTGTTTTCAAAATCTGCGTGATTTCTTCCGGACGTATCTGCATAGGTTCCTCTGTCTATCTCTCACTGATTGTTACGCGTGGCCAGCCTGCTCGTCGTGATTTTTGCGCGAAACCTCATCGCGAAGCCGCTCAAGCTGCACGCGAAGGGTCCCGTCGTAAGTCACACCGTTAACGGTGACCTTCACTCCCGCGACCAATGCCGGATCCACGAATGTTCGGAACGTTATTGGCTTTCCGAGTTTTGTTGAAAACGCTTTTACAAGTGTTTCAAGCTCCGCCGCACCAAGAGCTTCGGCCGAGACAAGGCGCCCGGACACCCCGCCCTGCGCTTCGATTCGAATCGAGGAGAATTCTTCCCTGACTCGATTTAAAACTCCCAGTCGATTTTTTCTCGCGAGCAGCATAAGAAAGTCAGAGGTCAGTTTCGAATATTCTGCTTTCTTAACGATGGCCGACACGAGTTCAACTTTCTCTTTCGCCGGAACAAGCGGGCCATAAAGCGCGATTTTCGCTTCTTTCCGGAGCTCAACCGCTGACACGAATTCCTGCAGCTCTTTTTCCGCCTCGTCAAGATCCGCGGCCGCTGACTGCGCCGCCTGGAACAACGCATTCGCGTAAGCGCGAGCAACGCTCATGGCGCGCCCCCGATCTCTCTCGAGAACTCCTGATGAATTCGGACGCGGTCTTCGCGGGTCAACCTCGCGACGATAAGCTTCTCGGCCCGTGCGATCACGCCGACCATCAATTCGGCATGAAGTTGCTCCCGGAGTTCAGTCACAAGGCCCTCGGCAGTCGCGCGCGCCTCGGTAACAACAGCCACCGAGACACGTTTTGCATCCGCCGCAATTCGCGTACGCGCCTGCGTGGCTTCCTGACGTGTTTGGTCGCGAAATGCGCTGATTTCAGCTCCTATCGCCTTGAGCTTCGCCGAAAACTCCTCGTACTGTTCCTGTGCGCGATGGAGCTGCTCTTGTGCTTCTTTCAGCTCGGAAAGTATCGTATTGTGACGGCTCTGCACGAAGTTCTTGAGTGGCTTCCGGGTATAATGAATCAGGATACCGATAAGAACGCCGAGGTTGATGAATGGTAGGATTAGCCCCGACATGCCCATTGCCCCTATAGCTTTCTCGAAAGCAGTTTTTCTGAAATCGTGCGCGCCAGATCGTCCGTATCTTTTTCGAGCTGTGCCTTGATTTCTTCACGTTGCTTTGAAATGGATTCGGCCGTCGCCTGCGTGATCTTTTTTGCTTCTTCGCGAGCCTGACTCATCAGCGCAGCTTCGTCTGCTTTTGCGCTCGCAATTATTGTCTCGTATTCTGCCCGCGCGGCGGACCGCTCGGTCGCAAGTTGCTGTTTGTAGTCCTCGAGCTTGGCGAGCGCTTGAGACATCAGTTTTGCAGCCGCTTCTTTGTCGTGAACCGTTCGGTCATATCGCTTCTGAAAAAGTTTAAGAAACGGCTGGAAGAAAATGCGGCTTAATGCGAAAAACAGGGCCGCAAAAACCGCCATTTGCACAAAAAAGGTTTGGTCCAGATCCAGTTGTTTTAAAATCTCACCCAAGTCAAACTCCGAAAATTATTAGAAAAATCGGTTTAGACCAAT
>MEQK01000097.1 GCA_001770175.1 Bdellovibrionales bacterium RIFOXYD1_FULL_55_31
TTGACGATTCCGACAGCCACCTTCGTGCCGCCCAAATCGTAAGCCAAAACATACGGAATCTTGCTAGGGACTTTCTGAGTCATGATTATAGATGTACCATAGGAAACATGGAAAACCGACACGGAAGTCCTCGGTCCCCGCGAAACCAAGGCGCAATCGAAAAAAACCCGCTGGCGGAAGTAACCAGTATCCTGATCTTCGCGCTCAGCATTTTCAGCCTTTGCGCGTTGCTCACCTATCATCCGAATGATCCATCGTTGTTCAGCAACGCGAAGGGACCCGCGATGAACGCATGCGGCCGTGTCGGCGCATACATCTCATCCGGATTTCTGCAATGGTTCGGCATGGGATCATTTCTTGTTCCCGCCGCGCTGTTCTTTATCTCGGCCTCAATCCATAAACGCGAAGGGTGGGTCAGGGTTCTCGGCACGATCGGCGGAATGACCGTATCCGTGATTTCGCTGACCGTATTTCTCACGCTTCAATGGAAGTATTGGCCTTACAGCGGCACCCTCCTGCTTACGGGCGGGGCTTTCGGCGCATGGATCAGCGAGCTTCTCCTGCGGCAATTCAATTCACTCGGGTCGTCCCTTGTTTCACTCGTTATCTTTTTTACCGCATTAGCCCTGTCGACACCTCTCAGCGTAGCCCGGATCGGCGCAACGATCCTGAGGGTTCTCTGGGTACTCACCTGGAAAACGACGCGACTCACGGCCACTTATCTGGTCTATTTCATCGGTATCGTCGCGATGCGAACCGCGCATGCGACCGGAGATTTCGTCCAACGCCTTATAGAAGGTGCCGTAAGGCGCGCCAGGGAGCGAGCCGAGCTGTGGAAGGCATTACCTCCGGAAACCGCCGAAGACAAAAAGGGCACCATAGGCACTGAAGCCGTCTGCATGAAAGCGACTCCGGAGGATAAACCGGTTATTGATGTCGAAAGCAGCCCCATAGCTCCGGAAGCCGCGCCACCTGCGGTATCTGAAGCTCCGAACGCGCTTCCGGAACTCGAACCGGCTGAGCAGCTCAACCTGAAACTGGCCAAAGAACCCACGATTTTGCTGAGACAGGCATCAAAAAACTCAAACTCCGAAGCTCCGGCGGCTCAGGAAAGCGATATCGTGACAAAAGCCGCGGGCAAGTTGGCCCGCATCGTCCGCAGGAAGGGGCAATGGAAGCTGCCGACGGTCGAATTTCTCCGCAAGCCTCCGAAAATCGAATCGTCGATCGATCGCGAACGCCTGCTGTCGAATTCGATGATCCTCAAACAAAAATTCGCGGACTTCGGTATCGAAGGTGAAGTCACGGCGGTGCGTCCAGGCCCGGTGATCACGCTTTACGAATTCAAACCCGGTCCGGGCGTAAAGGTCTCGAAAATAGCCGCCTTGGCCGATGATCTTTCAATGGCTCTTTCGGCGCAAAGCGTGCGCATTCTCGCCCCCCTTCCCGGCAAAGCCGTGGTTGGAATCGAAATCCCGAGCGAACACCGCGAAACGGTCTACCTCCGCGAATTTCTCCAGAATGCCGACTTCTTCGGTAGCAAGCACGTGATTCCCGTCGCCATGGGAAAAGACATCGGAGGCCAGACCTACCTTTCAGATCTGAGCCGAATGCCCCATCTTCTCTGCGCGGGCCAAACGGGAGCCGGAAAATCGGTGTTCATGAACGGCCTGATCTGCTCGCTCCTCTACCGATTCACGCCAGATGAACTGAGAATGATTCTGGTTGATCCAAAATTCATCGAGTTCCGCGCCTATCAAGACATGCCCCATCTCCTGCTCCCCGTGGTGGACGACCCGAAGCACGCCAGCCTCGCGTTGAAATGGGCCGTTCGCGAGATGGACCGTCGTTACCGGATTCTCGCGAAAATCGGAGCCAGAAACCTCGCGACTTTCAATCAGAAGGTCGAAGAAATGGGCGCGGACGTTGTCCACGATCTCCTGTTCTCCGAAGAGAACAGCGAGGGTCCGCAACCCACCTCAGGGAACGACTGGCTCGAGGCCTTCGAGCCGGACGAGGGCGGCGCTCCGCGCGTCGGGAAGCTTCCCTATGTGGTCGTCATCATCGACGAGCTCGCCGATCTCATGATGACGGCGCGAAAAGAGGTCGAGATCTCCATCGCGCGCCTGGCGCAAAAAGCCCGCGCCGCGGGCATTCACCTGGTCGCGGCGACGCAACGCCCGTCGACCGATGTCGTAACGGGGCTCATCAAGGCGAATCTGCCATCCCGCGTTTCGTTTCAGCTGGCTAGTTATATCGATTCCAAAACCATCCTCGACCGCGCCGGCGCCGAACGCCTCCTCGGACAAGGCGATATGCTGTTTATCCCGCCGGGCATCTCGCAAACCGTGCGGCTTCACGGGGCCTTCGTCGATGATGATGAAATCACGAAAATCACCGCCTTCCTCAAGTCACAAGGAAAGCCGTCCTACCGCGAAGAAATTCTACTGGCCGAGGACGAGGAGAATTCCGAGGATGGCATGGAGTCGGACGACAACGACGAAATGTTCGAGGAAGCGGTCGAATTGGTCAAGCGCGCCGGGCATGCCTCGGCGAGTTTTCTCCAACGGCATCTCAAAATCGGTTACAATCGTGCAGCCAGGATGATCGAAACCATGGAATCGCGTGGCATTGTCGGGCCGGCGGATGGCGCGCGTCCACGGGATGTACTCATGAGGTAAACGTGAAAACCACATTCTCGCCGTTCGTTATTTCTTTGATACTGAACCTCTCTTGCATGACGCTCGTCGCGCGCGCCGCTGACCCGGTGACGCCGGCGGCACCGCCGCAAGCCCCCCCCGCAAAGCTCGATTCGGCTGCTAAAACGCCGAAAAAAACGAAGAAACCCGGCAAAGCCAAGAGGACCCGTGACAGAGAAGCCGAAGGCACCGAAGCCCCCGACCGATTCGAAGCGGACACCGTCATCAAAAGCCAGTACCAGCTCAACGGAGAGTACCTCGAAGTGGACCCGGATTGACCGTCCTTTTCCGCTGCCCAAGTACGTGCGCGAAGCACTTCAGCGGCTGAATGAAGCCGGGCACGTCGCATATGTGGTGGGCGGAAGCGTCCGTGATTTTTTCCTGAAACGCGAGTCCAAGGACCACGACATCGCCACGAGCGCGGACCCCGATGAACTTTGCAGAATTTTCCCGGACGCCATCACGGTCGGCAAGGCTTTTGGAGTTTTGAAGATTCCCATCCAAACCACCGCGGATTCGCCGCCCGAGCTTCTCGAAGTCGCGACCTTTCGCCAGGACCTCGAATACGAAGACCACCGGCATCCCAAGGCAGTCCGTTTTTCGGGTGCCGTTGAGGACGCCAGCCGACGGGACTTCACCGTGAACGCGCTCTATTATGACCCGAAAACCTCTCGCGTTCTCGACCCGGTGAATGGATTGGACGATCTCTCCGACAGGATTCTTCGGGCGATCGGGAACCCTCGCGCCCGCTTCAAAGAAGACGCGTTGCGACTCCTGCGAGCTGTCCGCTTCGCGTCCACCTTGGAATTCACGATCGAACCCAAGACCGCTGAGGCGATCAAGACAAAGGCGCACCTGATCAATCATGTCAGCTCCGAGAGAATCCGCGAGGAATTGACCTCGATGTGGTGCGGCCCCCATCCGGCCCTCGCTCTCGAACTGCTGTCGAAATTCGGCCTGCTCCGGCTGGTCTTACCCGAAGTCGAGGCACTTCACGGAGTGTCGCAGTCCCCTCTTCACCATCCCGAGGGAGACGTATGGAATCACACGGTCAAAGTCATGAAGTGCCTCTCATTGCAGAATCCCAGGCGACCATCACCTCTGGCCTGGGCAGCCCTTCTCCACGACATAGGGAAACCCGCGGCAGCGAGCCGTAGCGGCGGGAAAAACTTCACTGCTCACGAAGTCGACGGCGTCAAGATGGCAATTGCAATCGGCGATCGACTGAAAATGTCGGCCCACGAAATCGCGGCCGTTAGCGCCATTATTTCGGATCACGTGAAATTCAGGGAGGTCTTCCAAATGCGCGAAGCGACCCTGCAAAGGTTCATTCATCAACCTCATTTCGAGGAGATGCTCGCGTTGCATAAGGCCGACGCGACGGCATCGGACGGAAATCTGGCATTCTTTGAGTTCTGCTCATCCAGACTGGCCGAGAAGAAAACGGTTTTCTCGGGGGCAAAGCTGATCGACGGTAATGACCTGATCCAGCTCGGCCTGAAACCCGGCAAGGAATTCGCGGAAATTTTGCGAGCAGTCGAAGATCTCGCACTCGAGAAAAAGCTGCACACGAAAGATGAAGCCCTGGAGTACGTGGTAAAACACTTCGTTAAATGACCGGAATCGTCCGCTGAACGTCACTTCACCAGCAACGCGGCTTCCGCCGCCTGCCGGCTGACACCGGCGCAAAACACGTCCTTCGACTTCGAAGTTTCTCCACGAAGTATCTGCAATTGGGACGAGGTCACGTTGAGCTTCTTCTTCAGGAAGTGAAGCAATTCCGCATTCGCCTTACCATCAACAGGAGGCGCCGCCACCCGGATTTTGAGACGGAGTGGCTCGCCATGCAAACCAGAGACTTCGGTGCGTGAAGCTTTTGGCTGGATAAGCAGCTTCAAAACGATCCCGTTTGCCATTTCCTCAAACCAAGTCTGTTGGCTCACTCATGACTCCGAAAGCCGACGGAGGCGAGTCGCATCCGGCGCGAGAATCAACGTTTTATTGTGGGTATAGCTCGCCTCAGTCGAATCCTTGATCCTTTTGACGAATTTCTTGAAAGTGTAATCCACTTCGGTTTTGCCCCACTGTTCCCCTCCGCTGTACTGAATCGCGAGCACGGCCGCGTCCAGGAGCGTTTCAAGAGGTGCGGATTTTCCGGGCTGAAGGGGAATCAGAACATGTGCCCCCGGGCGTCCACGAACATGCATCCAGATGTCGTTTCCTCGCGCGACTTTGAAAGTGAGTTCGAGATTTTCGTCCTTGTTCCTGCCCACCAAAATGGGCAATCCATCCACTGACTGAAAAACCCTGCCCGACCAGGTGCCGCGCCTGTCCTTCTTTTTTTCCTCGCCTGACGGAAACGTCGAAATCCGAGCGAGCTTTTCAATTCCGCCAAGCCAATCCCAACTCGCCTGATCAGGCGCGCCCGGCCGCTCGGGAATTCCGGCGCCCGCTTGAAGGGCAGCGTCCATTTTGACCAGCCCCTTCGAAAATTCATCGATTCTCAAACGCGCTTCTTCCGAACGTCTCTGCGAACGACGCGCCGATTGATAAAACTTCTCGACCTGTTCGACCGGACTCAGCTTGCGATCACAGGGGACCCGGACCACCTCTCCGGAGACGAAATCAGAAATCGGGCGGGCTCCATCGCTCTCGATGGGCGGGGGCGAAGGCAGCGCCGCCTTGAGAAGATCGCCAAACCTCTGCCAGTTGGGTTCCGAGCCGGATTGCTCCAGAGCGGCCTTGCTTTGACGAGTTCTTGTCAAAAACTGCTCCCGTATTTCCTTGAGGGCCTTAAGACCGTTTTTGAGCCTGCTAAGGAAAATTTCGCGATCGATTTCATTTTCGATCGCACGATAGAGCGCGTCGGGCGTTCTGAACAGCTCCTCTCTGACGGGCGGAGATTCAGGTGCACCGGTACCGTCGGGCGGAATGAAAATCTTCCGCTCCTCGCCCGAGCCCCCGGCACGTGAACCAGCGATAATCGACCATCCCTGAGTCTTCCCAGCGCCAAGAGCCCTGACCAGCAGCGCCTCAGGATTCGCCGGAATCATCGAAAGCACCAAGCCCATTTCGTCAAACCAAAGTAAAAGGACGCGCTCACGATTGAGCGTTTCGACCGCGGTGAGCTTGAGCCCTTTCAGGTGCTTCGATATGATCAAGTCAAATGGTGATCGAGTTGCCTGTCCGGCCGCCTTCGGCCCCTTGCCCCGGATCAGGGCAAAGTAAGGTTGACGAGGACGCAACCCCACAAGAAGGCAGGCCTCTGCTCTTCGACCCGTCAGCCGCAGAACCCATTCACCTTTCAAATAACCTTCAGGATGCCGGGCGCGCTCCGGAATAACGATGCGATCAACGTACAAGCCGACAGCCTCGTTTCGCAAGAGATCCCCGGCCATTTTAACTTCGCGCCAATTCAAAACGGGCACCATGCGGCAGATTCTAGCCCAAAAGCGGGACTTCTGATACGGTGCCGCCATGATTATCTGGAAGCTGCGCTCTGGCGGGGCGGACCGGCGTTTTCGTGCGGGCCATCCCTGGATCTACTCAAACGAACTCGCATCAAGCCCCACGGGGATTGAGCCGGGAGCCCCGGTTGAACTGCAGGATGCTTCGGGAAAATTTCTTGCACGCGGCTACGGCAACCCGCATTCCCTGATCGCATTCAGAGCGATGACGCGCGATCCTTCGGATAAGGATCCCATGTCCCGGGATTCAGTATTCAGAACCCTTCTTGAGGCTGCAAAACTACGCGAAACGCTCGGGCTGCATACGACCAGTCACCGCCTCTGCTTCGGAGAAGCCGATCGACTTCCTGGTCTGGTCATAGACTTGTTCCGAATGACGGCGGGACGAAAGATCTTCGTCATCCAAGCTCACACCGCTGGCGCGAATCGCCTCGTATCGGATCTGCCGGAACTGCTCGAGCGATACGTCGCCAGCCAAGCCGGTCTCGAACGCGCATGGGAAAATACCGGCATCATCCTTCGCAACGACATTGGCGTCAGAAAACTCGAAGGTATCGGCGAAGAAGCGCCAAGAGCCATCAAGGAAGTCAAGAGCGTTGATTACGCGAACGTTCAGGTGCAAGCGTCGGAACTCGAATTCGCGGTTAACCTGATTTCTGGGCAGAAAACCGGATTTTTTCTTGATCAGGCCGCTAACATTCAACTCGCCATATCGCGTCTGGCGCAAGTCGCTGGATCAGCGTCCAAACCGGTTCGAATCCTTGACCTGTGTTGCTACGTCGGACAATGGGGGGCTCAGTTCGCCCATGCCCTGCGAAAGCGAGGAATTCAGTCCGAAGTCGTCGCAGTCGACGCGTCATCGCAAGCGCTGGACCTTGCGAAGAGAAACATCATGGCCGCAGGTGCCGATTGCGAAACTCTGCGTTACGACGTTCTGAAAGACCTTGGCACGCTTCCCAACGCTGCTTTCGATATCGTGATTTCCGACCCCCCCGCCTTGATCAAAGGCCGAAAAGACATTCCACAAGGCACGCACGCGTATCTACAACTGAATACCCAGGTTTTCAGGCTTGTTCGACAGGGGGGTGGGATTGTTTCCTGCTCCTGTTCGGCCCTTCTTGAGGAGGAATCCTTTCTCAAGGTCCTGACGAAAGCCGCGGCCCGTCAACAGCGTCGAATTCGATGGGTCGGAAGAGGGTCCCAGTCTCCCGATCACCCGATGCTTTCGGAATTCCCCGAGGGCAGATATCTGAAGTGCTGGATCGGCCTGAACTGAGGAACTGGCAAATTGCAAGCTTGCCATCTTGCATAAAATTATCCGCCTCTGAAATCGCCTAAAAATCCCGCATTATTTCGCATTGTTCACTGGGCACGCCCCTTGCTTTCGAACTCCTTTGGTTTACACGAATGTAACGCCACTATCGTTCAAGATACCCATGAGGAGCCCTTTCTATGTCGAACCAACCCTGGAATTTTTTGTGCAAAATTGCTTCAAGCGTCGTGCTCATTACTGCAGCTGTTCTATCCGGATCGCCTGATACCCATGCTGCCGGATTCGGACGCAATAAGCAGATCATCACCGGACAAGTCACCTTCGAGAAAAGAGCCACCGTCGTGCCAATGGCGATCTGTGAAAAAGAACCCTGTGCCCAATCCCAGACCTACTGGAGCGTCCTCGTAAATAGCGGCGGAACCATCTATGAGCTGAGCCAGGCTTTCGAGGTGGGCAGATCGATCGCTCCCCGGTCGGTCGCCGTAGCCGGCGTGATGGTCCACCCGGGCGTTCACGTTGCCATCGAAGGAACTGTTGACGTAATCACCCCGAATTACGCAATCATTTCCGAAGTTAATGATGCACGTATCATCTCATCATCAGGGTCATCACAGGACGCACCTCAGGCGTTGATCAGCCCGGTCTCTTATGGCTGGAAGTGTGAAAGCGACGAACCGTTCGATTCGAAAGTTTACGTCGAGGTATATTACACGGGCGAGGTTAACGACGAGGAACGCTATGAACTCAAGATCCTGGCCAATCACTCCGGAGAAGACATTTTCTATCCTGTTGCCGAGTTTGAGCATGCTACCGTCAAAAGCCAGAGAGGGTTGGTGACTTACCATGCGAGCTCCTCGACAGCCTCAGCCGTTCTTGTCATAGATGGGAGTTCCGACAGTGCTACCGATCTCCCGGCTCATTTGACCTTGTCTCACGAACAATTGGGCGAATGGCCCCTTGGAGCCGAACGGATATTCAGCCTTCGTTGCAACAGAACCCGTTAGCCTAAATCAGGAAAACCTGATAATTCGGCCTCATGCCCGAATCCTATTCTTTCTTTGCCACGACGGCCAAAGGGATGGAGCCCCTTCTCGTCAACGAGCTCAAGGGGCTCGGCGCCACTTCCGTTGAACAAACGCGGGCTGGCGCTTCATTCGAAGGTCCTCTCGAGCTCGCGTATCGCGCGTGTCTTTGGTCACGGATCGCGAATCGGGTTCTGCTGCCACTCAAGAAATTTCCTGCCCCGACGCCGGAAAAACTGTATGGCGGAGTGAGATCCATCCGCTGGTCCGATCACATGACTCCGGCGAATACCTTGGCGGTTGACTTCACCTCTTCCGAGTCACAGCTCACGCACTCCCATTTCGGTGCTCTGAAGGTGAAAGATGCGATCGTGGATCAATTCAGAAGTGTTCATGGCACCCGCCCTTCCGTAAATCCCATACAGCCCGATCTCCGAATCAACGTTTATCTGTTGCGAGACGAAGCGAGCGTCGCAATCGATTTGTCGGGTGACAGCCTTCATCGACGCGGCTATCGCGAAGAGGGTGTGTTTGCTCCGCTGAAAGAGAATCTCGCCGCAGCCATTCTCACAATGGCCGGCTGGACCGCCGGATCGAACGAAGGTTCCAACGCCGTTGGCTTCATAGACCCCATGTGCGGGTCGGGAACTCTCCCGATAGAAGCCGGAATGATCGCGGCGAAAATCGCGCCCGGTCTCGGCCGAAAGCACTTTGGCTTTCTGAACTGGCAGAATCATATTCCGGTCCTTTGGAAACGCCTTCTTGAGGAAGCGAACGAAGTTCAAATCAGAGATCGGAAGAAGCTTCCGAAGATCGTCGGCCACGATCGCGACTTCAGGGCCGTTCGGGTGGCGCTCAGTAATTCGGAACGGGCCGGAACGAGAACCCTCGTGCATATCGAAAAGCGGGAACTTGCGGCCTGCGAACCCGTCTCAGGCTCGGGAATCATTGTCGCAAACCCGCCCTATGGCGAACGCCTCGGAGAGGTTGAAGAACTGCGGCCTCTTTATAAAGCGCTTGGAGATCTTTATAAGCAGAAATTCAAAGGATGGAATGGCTTCGTTTTTACGGGAAGCCCGGAACTCGCAAAATGCGTCGGACTAAAAACGGCACATCGTCATATCCTTTTCAACGGAGCGATCGAATGCCGGCTCTTGCATTACGCGCTTTACTGAAGGACGGCGGCGACCATTTTTTGAATGCCTTCGAAGATCTCATTCAGAGGAGCCGCGTCGATCATATAGGCGGGGGTGGATGCGACACGATGCCTGGGATCGAGATGGTACTCATTCGCCCTGCAGACAATGTGACGGTGACCGAGCTTTTCTATTTCTTTCGCGGCATCCCCGTCTGAGCCCAAGGTCAGCTCGAGACCTTTGCCTTTAAACGCGAGCGCGATCAAAGCCGGAGCGATGCAGACCGCTCCGATGGGTTTTCCGGCCTGAAACATCAAGTCGAGAATTTTCTGCAGCTCTGGTCGCACCGTGCCTTTATGTCCGTTGAACGCGAAGGAACACAGGTTTTTCGCAACCCCGAAGCCTCCGGGGAGAAAGATGCCGTCATAATTACCGGTCATTTTGGCCAGCTGATCAAGCGGCAGCACCTGTCCGCGCGCAATCCTCGCGGCCTCGACGAGCATATTGCGCTTCTCTCCCTCTGCGGCTCGTCCAGAAAGGCAATTCACGACGTCGTGCTGAGGCGCGTCCGGAGCAAAGCACTGCACCGAAACCGGATGCTGACTCAACGCCCAAAGCACCCCGACTGATTCGCGAATTTCACTGCCATCCTTGTAACCCGACCCGCAAAGAACGACGGCGACATTTTTCATGAAGTCCCTCTCATATTTCTGCCAACAGGGAGCCCATATCCCGAAACGGTCTATGCTGTCAGCCTGAATTTTGATACAAATCATGAACTCATGCGAGGCTCAGCTGATTCCGAATCCATGAAGTTCGTGAACGCTCTTTCTGAAAAAGAACTGGCGCGCCGCAACCGTGTTCCCGGTGTAAGGACCGTGCTGGTCGTACTCTCGTCCGCCGGATTGGTCTACGACGTTGAATGTCTGAGGCAGAAGATCTTGCTTTCTTACCCCGAGGCGGCGGTTTTTTTCCTGAACACGGATGGCTCGCCGTTTGGAGTTTCTCCGTCCGAGCATTTTGACTTGCTGATCGATTTCACTGGTCCGGGACAGCGACAACCGTTTCTGCTCGCGAAAAAGCTGAGACGCATGTCTCGTGTCGCGGTCGGAAGACCAGCGGGGTGGTTTCGAAAACGCATTT
This sequence comes from Bdellovibrionales bacterium RIFOXYD1_FULL_55_31, assembly GCA_001770175.1. Taxonomy (GTDB): domain Bacteria; phylum Bdellovibrionota; class UBA1018; order UBA1018; family UBA1018; genus XYD1-FULL-55-31. Next base: position 10,741 of record MEQK01000097.1, read on the forward strand.
ACGATCGAATATTTTCCGAAGTGCCAGGGAAAGCTGCAAATCGGCCTCCTGATCTGGATGCCCTCCAGCGGGAGCGCCAGATTCAACAGGGAATTCTCAACCTTGCCGGGGTCACATTCCTCCCCACCGGAGAAACAGCTCCTGATCGTGAACGTGAAATCCCACGGGAACTTCCATCCATGCAGGGTCTTTAACTCTGATCCGGCTAATTGCGGCTTCGCAGGAGAGCTTCAATCTCATCGGCTGAAACGGCTGACCTTGCGCCGCCCATCGCCTTGAGCGTGGCCTCGAGACGATGCATCAGGATTTCCTGCTCTTCGCCGGTCTGCTCGGAGTAATGTTCCAGGAGATACTTCACGGTCGTAAGCGCGTCCCAGAGACTGCCCACGCATTTCCGAATTTGCGATCGCGCGGGAGCGACGGCGCCCTTAGCCGCGATCTCCTCTCCTATACCAGCGATCCGGGCGATGTGCGGCAAACTGAGCTGTAGGGCGGTTCCGCGAATCGCGATCATTCGCTCCTCAAAAATCGAAAAAAGCCCCTTATTGCTGTCCATGTCATTCTCGATTCGGCTGAGGGTTGATTCCGCGATCTGCGCGAACCCCGCCAACTCGGCAATGAAATCTTCAATCTTCTGTTCGTGATTTGGAGCAATCATTATAACACCTGTCTTTTGAGCAGTACTCCGTAAACCTTGTCCTGGATCTGTCCTGGAGTAAGCGGCTTCACGAGATAATCATCGACGCCACTTTTAATGGCATCAAGCACCCGATCCCGCGTACACTCGGCCGTGACCATGATGAAGCCCAGGTCCTTGTGCGTCGCGTGCGTCCGAACATATTGCAGGAATTCAAGTCCACTGACGGTTCCAAGGTGCCAGTCGCACAAGACCAGTTGAAACGACTCCGTATCGAGAATGGCCGAGGCCTGGGCTGCGTCCTCACAAACCGCGACCTTGCGAAAGCCGAAGTTCTTCAGGAGCATTTTGATTTGCGCTCTCATTGCATTTACGTCTTCAATGACGAGGATACTGACATCTCCGAGAAGCATAGAATTTATATTCTACGCGAGTATAAAAAGCCATCAATCGTAAATTGACTCAGGACGCCTTTCGCATGAAAAAGGACATCCTCGCCCCGTTCAGGAGAAATTCCTGACGCAACCGATAGAATGGGGCGACGCGGCCCCGGAGTTCCTCAATTTGATGCACCAGCTTTCCAAGATCGGGAGCCTTTTGCGAGAATTCGATCGGATTTGCCTGAACCCAATCTGGAAGCAAATCCCTGGCTCTCCGAGGGATCACCACCGGGAGCCTGATTTTCCTAAAAGAAAACGCCCGACCCCGAATTCGCCATTGGCTTCCGGTTCTTCCGAGAGCTTCCACCCGGCCGGTAGGTTCCGCGAGCCTGAGCTGGGTCTCTTTCCACGAGCGTACCCATCCGTTTACCGCTCGCTCATCACCTTCAACCTGCAACTCGAACTGGATCGCTTTTGTAAGCTGACTTTCTTGGAACCGGAATGGCCAATTCGAAGGTACCCGCCCAGGGAGACTCGGCCCCGGTTTTGAACGACTTAAGACGGCGAACTTCAGAACTTTTATACCCTTCTTCTTTCCGCCTTCCATCATCTCCGCTCGTAGCCCCTGAACATCGTCGCTTCCCAGGGGAATTCGGTCAAAAACCTTGAGCGCTTTGAACTGACGCTCTTGACGCCGTACGTCGCCCTCATCTGCCTTCCGATTCATAATCAAAAGCTCAAATTCATTGAGCAGGTTCTGCAGACGATAGCGAAGGTCCGCCCTCTCTTCGACGGAAAGCTCCGATAAAGCCGCCCTGGCGCGTACCGGACAAACCCCAAACCCGATTGAGGATAAAACAAAAACAGAGACAGCAACGCATACACGAAATTTCATCCCGCTTTCCCCAGCACACAGCGTACCAGGGACTTTCTCACCCCAATCATACTGAACTAGTAGCACTTTGACACTCGGCCTACGTTCATAAGTTGTTGAAATATTAGGAAAAGATTCCGGCACGAGAGTTGCTGCGCCGCAAGCCAGAATTTGGCACCTAACAATAGGGCCATGAGAGAGCACAAAGGAGAAAAACATGAAACGCTATCTGGTCCTACTTGCCTCACTAGCAATAACGACAACCTTGATGGGCTGTAAAGAAATGGTGTTTCTGAATACGTTCGTTGAAAAATACGTCGAAATCGAAGCCTCAGAGGCACAACCCGGAATTCCGGGCGTTCTGGAGATGAAGGGCAAACTTGTATTCCTGCATACGGAGTACTTCACCAATTACCGAACGGTTTGCGACACTGAAATCTGCGGCTACGACGAGGTCTATCGGTGTCAAACACACGAACGTTGCGTAAAAAACGACCAAGGGGTTAATCAGTGCAGCACCTATGAGACGTGCGGTTACGAATCCATTCCGAGATATTGCGAGGTCAATTGCCGGCGAGAGCCATTTACGGACAGCAGCACCAGCCGTACGACATCACCGGTTATCGTCAACCTTCATGGCGTAGACGCGAAGGAGGCGAAGAAAATCAAGGAAATCGCCCTCGCCGTGAAAACGAATCATAAATTCCAAGTGGCGCTTCAGAATCAGGAAAACCAAAACAAAAAGGCGCGTTCAGTCCTGAAGTCCTTGAGCCAAGATGATAATACGATCCTCGTGCTCAAAGCGAAAGGTTACCGGCTAAGCCCACAAGAGAACTTTCTCTCCTTAGCTGCTGACTTCAACAAAGGCGACAAAGTGGTCATTCACGTGAACGTTGAAAGCACCGGTTCAAAGGAGACCGCCTATTCGGGACTCGGGAGCAAAGACGACTTCCCCGAGCTTCACACGTCATCATATCGCGACTGAGACCGCGGCAATCCATGAGGACGCCTTGGCTATTTCCCGAGGCGTCCTTTCATTTTTTCGATCCTCGACGCCTGCGAATCACCCCGAATTTCAGCCCCGAGCAGGATATCGCCTCGTTCGAAAGAATCGCCCTCGGCTCGGTAACGGGCCCGCCGTTTACCTTCTTTTCCACAAATGAAGAATTCTGAGTCTCGCCCTTCGAGATGGGCGGGGCTAACGAGGCGATGCGCGCGCTCGCCGGATCCAGCTAATGCGGGAAGTATCTGATCCCGAGCACGCCGGCTTTTCGCGATGACCAGGTAGCTAAACGGAAGGGTCTTGCGGTCAAGCTTAGCCATTTCGTCAATTTCCCTGATGTACGGAGGACGCCACCAACTCACCTCTTCATGGCACCAGTCTTCTTTCGCTTCCAAGGCTCCACAGGCCTGGTGCCCAAGACACGGTAGCAGAACCTGCAGCCAATCGATGCCGCGCTTTTCGCGTATTCTGAGAAGCTCACGCCTGACTTCCAGCAGCCGCCGCGACTGCGCCCGCAGTGCTGGCTCGACGATAATAACCAAACCTTCTTCATCCAGGTGGCGATCCCATGACCGGACCAGGGACTCGGCGAGTTCAGCGGAGCTCTCGGGGAACTCATTGAGAAAGTAACTCGCGACCCAGAGATTAAACCGGGGAGCCGAACGTGGAAGGAATCCGCTCTGAGGTCCCGCATTGAGCTGTATCTTGCGATGAAAGCTGCGGGTTCCCCAGTCCCGAAAGCCGAGCTCCGCGAAATAGTGAGATGCCCAATCAGCGCCCATTTGAAGGACCGCTTTTTCCTGCTCGATCAAGGCCCAAGTTGCGACTTTACTCAAACCGAGCGCTGAAAATCGCTCGCCCGCTGCAATCCCACATGCTCCCGCGGCGGGGCCAGCGCCGAATTCGATTGCGTTAAGCGGCCTGTCGGCGGGCCAGCGAAAGCCCAGGCGTCCCAGCTCACTCCAGATCGAAGCGACCCTGAACAGGTTGCAGGGCATGAACGAAAGAAAATAAGCGAGCCTCAGATTCCCGGGATTCGAGCTTTCCTTCCAATACGGGTCCAGCCCCGACCCCTGACCAGCCGTGTTTTCCTCGCGGTTGAAAAGTGATGAAAGCTTTTGAACATGCGGAATCACCGAGCGCGCCAGGAAGCGTTCGGAGCCTAGGGAGCCCGCTTCGGGAATAAGACCCTTTTGGGCGGCAAACCTTTCCAAGATTTCCTGAAAGCCGTTTTTGAATGCGGTTTCTAACTCTTCGGGAACCCTCATCCCCCCACATGAGCAAACACAATGGTTTTTGTCCAGAGGCTGCGTTAACCTTTAAAGATATGTCGAAAGGTGCTCGAAATCCGCCGGCGGCTCATCCGTCGCGCAAGGCCCTTATTTTGGGTTCCCGCTCCGTCGCGAGCCTGATCGCGCGCGAACTGCAGGACGAGGGCTTCGAAACCGAGCTTCAAAAGGATCATGATGACCCCCCCCTTCCATCGGTCGGTGATCCTGACGCACTAGCGAAACTCAGAGCCGTTTTTGAACGATTCGCGCGCGAGTCACCTCAGGCCGGAGGCTTCGCCAACTGCATTCACCCGGGCGTGAGTTCCTGGGCCGAGCGACCGGAACTTCCCATCATTGCGCAGGAGTTCGGGCTCGATGTCATCTGCCCGCCCACTCAGGTCCTGGCTCTTTTCAGTAATAAGCTCAATCTTCTTGGAGAGGCCGAACGATCCGGTATTCCGAACCTTGTACTCAGTTTCGATCCCATGCACAGCGTTCGCGAAATCGAACGCATGATGGTTCAAAGCAGGCAGCACTTCCCCGTTGTCCTGAAATCCGTCTGGGGCAGCGGAAGTTTTGGCGCCTGCATCGCGTACGAACTCGATGAACTCGGGAAGAAGCTCGCACTCTGGATCGAGCAACTCCGCCGCAAGACCGGAGAGGTCATTATATTTTCGGAGCGTTATCTCGAAGGCGCCCGTCACATCAGCATTCCGTTTGCCCGCTTTCCCGATGGAAGGACCGAGCTGTTTCCAAGTCTCGATGTTTCCCTGCAGTCGCGCTTTCGTAAGGTGGTCGAGGTTTGTCCCGCCATCTCCGTGGACCCGAACGCCCTCAAACGAGCGCAGGATTGGACTCTCAGCTTTGCCGAACATTGCCGGTACATCGGTGTCGGCACCCTCGAATTCCTCATCGAGGGGCCGCGTGCCTTCCTCGTCGACGGCTCGGCCCGCCTCAACACCGCGTTCCCGCTCTGGGAGCGGGTCGCGGGGACCAAGGCCGTCAGCTGGCAGCTTGCCGCCATGGAAACGGGGACGTTAAGCCCTCCCCCGGAACGCACACCTCGCCCGGAGTGGGCTACCGGAATTTCTTTGCGATTGTTGGCTGAGGACTCCCTTCTGCAACTCCCTCAGCCAGGGCGAATCCAGGAACTTTCGAATGACCGCGAATGGCGCTTCAAGGGCTCTGAAGCCGAACTTCACCTGAATGTCACCGTCAACTCAGAGATCTCGCCCTCGGGAAGCGAAACTGTCGGCAACCTGCTTGTGGGAGGCCGCGACTTCAAACAGGCCGTTACGATCGCTCAAGGAATTCTGAACCAGTTCTGGATCGCCGGTTCCTTGCAAACGAACGAGCGGTTTCTCGTCGAACTCCTCTCCCACCCCTGGGTCAGGGAAGGAATCTTCTGTGCGGGCTTCGTTGATGAGGAATTCGCTCCCGCCGTCCGGCCGCCCGCGGAGATTTTGCGCATCCTGGGCTCGATTTGTTCACTTCATCCCAAAGTAATCCAGCTCTCGCGCGTCTCCCGCCTGGCAAACGTTATTTCCAGTCCCGAATCCCGTCCCGCGGTACGCTGGGCCGTTGGCGACCAATGGGTTTCACCCGACGTTTCGATCATAAAATGGGTAAACGGACCCGAATTCTGGGGGACGGCCGATCTGCCAGGCATTTCGGGAACGGTCAAGCTCAGCAACGGCCAGGAACAACGGGTTTGTGCATACCCGATCGCACCCGTTCCGGAAGGAAAATGGCAGGTCCGGATCGGACATTGGGTGCTCATGGTCCGGCGAATCTCGGCGCCCCGGAAAAATCGCGAGCCACGTGCCCTGGCCCTCGTCTCAGGCAAAGTGCACTCGGTACTCTACCGTGAAGGCGTGACCATTCCCGCTCATGAGACATTTCTTATTATCGAATCCTTGGGAATACTCGTGCCCCATGCTTCGCCGATCGACTTCCAGGTCAGCGAATGGAAAGTTCGAGCCGAGGACCCGGTTTCTGTCGGCCAGGACCTCGCCAAAATCAGCGTCCCGGAAAATTAGGAGAGAATATGCCAAGCTATTCACGGACAGTTCATATTCCAGGCAAGACTTCTCAGGAGCTCTACGACACCGTTTCAGCCGAGATCGGCCGCCTGATCTCGAAGTATTCGCTTGGAAATTACGGCATAACGCGCAACCCCGAAAAGAAAGAGGTGTCGCTCAAATCCTCGATCTTCTCGGCGACTCTCTTCTGCGATGAGGGAGTTCTACGGCTTGACGGACAACTCAGCTTCATGGCCGTCCCCTTCCGCACCAAAATCGATGAAGGAATCAACCGCTGGCTTGAAAAAACGTTTAATATCTCGGTACGGTCCTAGGACCCGCGCTTATGTCGAATACCCAGACAACGACTCTCGAAAAATCGAGCTCATCCTCCGAGAACGTCCTCAAGGCGGCTGGAGCGATGGGAGCCGCGACTTTTCTTAGCCGGATCCTAGGCCTCGTCAGGGAACAGGCATTCGCCATTCTGTTCGGTGCCGGGAATGCGACCGATGCTTTCATCGTGGCTTTTCGGATCCCGAATCTTCTGCGGGACCTGTTCGCCGAAGGAGCAATGAGTGCATCCCTTGTTCCGACTTTCACGCGCACTGAATCGGAAGAAGGACAGCGCCGGGCATGGCGGGTCGCGGGCCTCGTGTTCCGGGTTTTGTTTTTCACCGCTCTCGTCATCGCCGTGCTCGGGATGGTTTTCTCCTCGCAACTCGTGGAACTTTACGCCTCGGCTTTTCATGCCGTCCCCGGAAAATTCGAGCTGACGGTCCGAATGACCCGGCTCATGTTCCCGTTTTTCCCGCTCGTCGCCCTTGCGGCCGCTTTCATGGGAATTCTGAACGCGCGAGGAAAATTTTTCATCCCTGCTTTCTCGTCCGCACTCTTCAATCTCACCTCGATCGCGGTCGGAGTGACTTGTGCGCTCGTTCTCTTTCGGTGGGGTCCCGGGATCGGCATCCAGCCGATCGAGGGAATGGCGATCGGCGTATTGGCCGGCGGCATTACCCAGGCGTTTTCCCAGCTTCCCACGCTCTATGGCACTGGATACCGTTGGCAGCCCCGAACCGGCGAAGACCCGGCGTGGCACCGCGACCCTCGGCTCCGACAGATGCTCTGGATGATGGTCCCCGGGACCCTTGGCCTAGCGGCAACGCAGATCAATATCCTCGTGAACACGATCCTGGCGACTTCTCAAGGCCCGGGGGCGGTTTCCTGGCTAGGCTACGCGTTCAGGCTGATGCAATTTCCTATCGGGATTTTTGGCGTATCGCTGGCTTCAGCCACCCTCCCGCGAATTTCACGTCAGTGGGTTGATCACGATCTGGGAGCCCTTCAGGCCACGCTGAGCCAGAGCCTGAGACGCGTTCTAGCGGTCAACCTCCCGGCTTCCGCTGGGCTTGCGTTTCTTGGTTATCCCATTATTCAGCTGATTTTCCAGTATGGCAGGTTTTCAACAAACGACACGCAAGCCACGGCGTTAGCCCTCGCGATGTACGCTATCGGCCTGACCGCCTATTCGGCGGTCAAGGTCCTGGTACCCGCGTGCTACGCCGTCGGAAACACACGGATCCCCGTCATTTCGAGTGTTCTCGCCGTTGCGGTAACGATCATCCTGAACGTGTTGATGGTTAAACCTTTTGGGTATTGGGGGCTGGCCCTCGGGACCTCAATCGCGGCCATTTTGAACGCGGCCTTCCTGCTAAAGGCGCTCCAGCGCCTGATCCGGGCCGGGGGCGGTGATTTACCGATTTTCCCGCTGATACGCTCCTTTCTGGAACATTTCGCGGTTGCTATGGCAATGGGGGGAATCTGTTTCCTGTCGTATCTCGGGTTGGAAAAACTGCTGCCGGACGCGTTTTTCATGGACCAATTCGGTAGCTCAGCCCTCCCGGTCAGCCGAGGAATCAAAGTGGGATTCCTGGTCTCCGAAGGAGTACTGGTCGTTATTCTCCTGTCTCGACTCTTGCGGCTGAAAGATACAACCGACGCGGTCGATCTTTTTATACGAAAAGTTAAAAATAAGCTGAGACCCGGAAGAACTTGAGCTAAGCTTTATTCAATGACACAGAGAGAAACAGTCCGCCTCCTATGCAAAAGCATTATTACCCGGCTCGAGAACCAGAAGTCGATTACCTTTCCTGTTCGACTTCGGCAGATCGTACAGGACGAAATATACGGCCTAGTCGGTCCGTATATTTTGACTGAAGAAGACCTGAGAGAACGAACTCTCAGTAAAATTGGCGCAAAAGCGGAACTTCTCCAGGATTCTCAGTTCACCGAAAGTGACCAATACAAAAGCGCCAAGGCCGTGGTCCGAGCGACCTTCGGAGACGACGTCCTGCGTGGCTTTTACTTTCAGAAGCCGGTAAAATTCATCGCCGAACAGATCGTTCAATACTTGATGCGCTCGTCACATATCGACGATGTTTACGAGACCGACGAGGACCTCGAAAAGCAGATCGTCGAAGTTATCCAGAAATTCGACGCGTCACAACTCCATTAGCCCTAGTTTTACAGCCCGACCTGCGCGAACGCGCCATCAACCTTCTCACACGTCGAACGATCATAGAGCTGTTTGCACGCATCCAAAGTTGCCGCTGCCGCTGATACGAAGCTAGACTGCTGATGAAGGTACTGAGTCAGCACCAGATAATACAGCTTCTCAGTTTTTCGGTTCCCGATTGCTTTCGCGACGAGATAGGCGGCATGGCCCGGAATGGTTGCGTTTACATGAACCCAGCAATTGTCATTGGATCTGCCACAGGAGCCGGAACTCGGGAATCTATCCCTCATGTGAGCCGGGTACGGCTTTTCGATCCCGTCACCGGCGTCAACGGTCAAATTTCCCGGATTTGCAAGATCCCGAATTCCCTTACTGTTCGGATCCGTGAAAAGCTTCTTGCCCATGACCCAGGTGCCATCGTTCGCGATCATCTTTCCGAAAATATCCGAAAACGCCTCGCTCAGCGCGCCCGATTCATCCATATAGATCAGCTTTGCCGTCTCGCTGGTCACCCCGTGAGTCATCTCATGGCCGGCGACATCAAGGGCACTCGTGAAATCCCTGAACTCCAGGCCATCCCCATCCCCGTAGGCCATCATCTTCTTGTCGCTCGACCAGAATGCGTTGCTGAACTTGGCCCCGATGTGAACGAGACTGACGACATCGGAACCGCGATTGTCGTAGCTGTCCCGATTGTGCGTATTCTTGAAATAGGCCAGCACCGCTCGAGAGTTCGTAGCCGCCTTGAGGGCCGAAGCATCCGCCTGGGCCGTCTTTCGGCTGTTCACGACGACGTGAGCGCAGGCTGAAAGATTAATGGAAAGCGGCGCACCGCTTTTGGCGTCGACGACCTGACAAGAACCACTCACGAATGAAGTTTCTCGAAAGGGCGAAAGACCCTCGGCATGGATCTGATAGCCCATGCCTTTTCCGCCAATCGGCCCGGACATGCGGATATTCGCGGTCCCGCGTGTTGAATATACCTGAATCGGCGCGAGCGTCAGATCGCGAGGCATATCAGCGATCACCTGCCCCGAATGGGCATCGACGAGAATGTCCCTTCCGCCCTCCAGCTCATTTTCTTCCAGTCCGATCCAGTAAATCAGCCGCGCATGAGCTTGCCCAAACGAAGGAAGGATTTTCAGCTCGGGAACAGTATCAACAAGGCGGTCGCCAACCATTCCTCGCGCAAGCTGGACCGCATCCTCGACAGAAACCGTCGGTGTCAAATTGAGGTCAAAGAGAGCGAGCTGGTTTCTTATCTGGGATCCCGCAGCTCCGAGGTGATGAAAGGATACGGAACCGATCACTTCGATACCCTTGAAAAAATGTTGAAACTTAGTTGTTTCCACTTCGGGAGCGGTCACACGCTGACTGAGCGCGAGCGAATGTGCCACATCACTCTTCAAGAGCGTTTTGACCGAACCGTCAGAATAAATTGCGTCGCTGGCGTCTTTCAATCTTTGGAACGAATCCACTCCCGAGAAAAAAGGAGCCTGAAAAGAAGCCGACCCTGGAGCCCCGGTCGCGGCATGCGATGAAGCTGAAATCAAAACTCCGGAGAGCGCTAACCCCCCCAAGGCGAGCTTCAAACAAAGTTCCTTCGAAATCGTTGCCATTCTCCCCCCAAAATGCGGTCCAATCTTTGGACGCAGCCCGGCAATCAAGAGCAATAACCAAGCCACTTTGTTTTGGTTGCGATTTCAATGAGTTAACCCTAATTCCCTGTGGAATAGAGACCCTTTTCCAGAATTCGGGTAATTACTACTCGTTCTGGCGCACTGGGTCGTGAAAATAGGTAAGAATCGATTTTTATTCATCGAAGCGTTTAAAGATTCGACAGTGTCTAGACAATGGTGAGCGTTTTCCGACCTTAACAGCTGGGTATCGCCTAGATATTTGAGAACAAAAGAAAATTTTGTTAAAATTATTAACAATGTTGGCTTTACGCTTGCACGCGTTAGATGATGCATGTTTGCGCGCCTACCCGCAGTTTTGGTGTTCTCCGGTTTACTGACCGGGCTCGTTTGGTGGTCTGGCCACCTGAACACACCGCCTGCAGCCGAAGAAAACATCACGTCGAAAAACGAGGAACTCTCGGTCCAAACGCTCATCCGGCAAGACCTGATCGAAACACTGGATCAGATTGTGATCGCAGAGCGACAATACCGAAACACGTTCGGCCACTTCACGCGTCTGATCTCGAAGCTACAACTTACTTTTTCGAATTCCCTCACTCAGAATTACGCATTCAGCATCACCGAAGCGACATCGGATCACCTGATGGTCATCGCCGCCTCGGAAGATCAGGGCAGAACCGGCGATTTCGTCGCCATTAACCAGGACTTCCAGATCAGAGCGAATTTCCCTCTTCCACCACCTCGAGTGGAATATCTCCGTGTTCATGCATTAAACCACCTCCACCAGCTGAGAAGCGGATCTCTAAACCAGCCCATTACCGAAGAAGGTGTCTATCGGGGGTATTTCAGTTACGAGTTCCAGAATGGACCAGAGTCGCCGATTGCGATTGCGGTTGGTCTGAGGCCGCCGGTCGTCGGACTCGAACTCTACAGCGATCTAAACCACACATCCGAAGAACCCAATGAACTTTTGGGAGAACTGATCGGGCGGATTCCGAAACAGACCCTTTCAAAAACCGGGCAGAAAATCGAAGGAAGATACCGGAAATCCCGCGGTCTTGCCGCCGAGCTTGAGATTGAACCGATCCCTTCAAGCGGAATCCGCTAGAATTCATGTTCGAAATTTCGAGATACGCACGGGGGCAACGGGCAAGAGCGTTGTCATTAGCCACTGAAAAACTAAGAAAGGGACTAACTCTTCAGTTAATCCCTTTCTTAACTTACGATCCTTGGCCTGGATCGTAAGGTTTCTGCGGGTTTTCAGATTCTGCTTCTACTTCTGCTTCAGCTCTTCATGACGTGGGCTTCGTCTTCACTCTGCTCAACTTGCCCCTACTTCACTTCCGGTTCCGCTACCGCACTTCACATCCGCTTCAACAACCCGCCGTGGAGGATTGCCAATACTCAATTACAGACCCGAGCTTCCAACCTTGACCTCATATCCATGGTTCGTTCCATTGATATAGATGAAGGCCAGCGCACTCGTGATGATATTTTCCCGATGGATCACCCAAATCGCGATTCCACTCACGCAAACCTGCTGAACTGTCGGTGCAGTTCCGTAATTATACGGATACCCGGCAGTAGGATAACCCGTGTTCGGATAACCCGTGTAAGGATAGATCCCCGTTCCGGTCCCGTAAGTATAACCACCCATTTGGGTCATGATCATATTCGCGGTAGTCGGATTCAGAGTAATCGAACCGGTCACATTAGCCGTCGTCGGAGCCGGCGGCGAATAGGGTGAGTAAGCCGGGGCAACGTACCCAGGGTAATAATTTGCCCCCGGCTGATAGTAGCCGGTCGGAACTCCATTCGGCATCACGTTCATGCTTATCGTCCCGTCAACACCCGACCCAGTAAAAGGGCCGCCTGCGCCCCCAACCGAGACAGTCATCTGTCCGACTGTTTGACCCGAAAATTGAGGATGTCGAGCTATCGGAGGGATCGCCCCGCCAGTCACCTCAACCCGATCGAAATAAATATTACTTCCACTGAACCCGATGGGGCCATTCAGCGGAGCGCAACCACCGGGATAAGAGTAACCCGCACCCGGGATCACACCGACACCTGGAACTGGAATTCCAGGATCCGAACTTCTTCCGCAACCCGTAAGGATTGCAACTGCCGCGATTGCCAGGCCAATGGCAACGCGTTTATCGCGTAAGCGACTCATATCAACCTCCACTCGTTCAACTTCGTGACCTTCTACTCATGCTGCGTGTTAGTCACGATTCAGCTCTCTCCCAGTGATCTAGAGCAAGCGTAATGCCAGGTGCGTCAATGGTGACCCGGAGGCGTCGTCCTTGGCTAAGTTATTGAAATAACAGGAACTCACTACTGGATGCCCTGTTCTGTTTTATGACGGATACTGTTAATTGACTTTACACCTGCTCAGCGCTGACATGCTGTGCGTGGTCCCTTTAGTTCGTCTGAACTGCTCGATTGCCTTCACGATCGAGCCACTCATGACGTTCTGTCCCTCGGGCGAAAGCACGAGAGCGCGATCCCGTGGATGAGTCAGAAAGCCTGCCTCGAGAAGTGCACTCGGCATATCCGCCCCCAGCAGCACGTAGAAGAGCGCCTGCTTTACTCCACGGTTTCGATGCTGAATCGGACGCCTCCCATTCAACTGTGATGTTGCCGAAACGAGGCCGTCCTGAATGGCGCAGGCAAGGCGTTTGCTCTCCGAAAGGTTCGCATCGAGCCGGAGATCCTTTAAGATCAACGCTACGTCGAGATTTTCGGGCGGCAGACTTTCGGGTTCACCCTCAGGTGCCCCGGCACCGAGAACCGCATTTTCGAAATGGGCCAATCGTCGAGACGACTCATCGGTGGCGTTGTTCAAAATGTAGGTTTCAATTCCTTCCGTCGCGAGCCCCTGTGGCGAAGCCGTCGAATTCATGTGAATCGAGATGAAAACATTTGCATGGAGCTTGTTGGCCATGGCAGTTCGGGCGGGAAGCGCAACCTCCCGATCCGCATTGCGGGTCAAAAACACGGTATAACCGCGTTTTCGAAGCTTCTCGGCAACCCGCCTCGCAAGAGCGAGTGTGATATTCTTCTCAGCGATTTTAATTTTGCCGTTGTCGTAAATCGTGCCGTAATCAGCACCGCCATGCCCCGGATCGATCACCACACGAAAAGCATTCAAACTGCGAGTCAGAACACTCGGAGGAGCCGAACTCGCCCAAACGAGCTCGGGAAAGACAAAGAGGAAAGCGATCAACGCAAAAGCAAGCCGCCCTATCGGTGCGCTTTCATTAAATATATTTGTCAGTTTCCTATTCATTAGAAATAATCTTGAGATCCCTCTTGAATCCCTGGGTCCGCCCCTCTAATAAATCTATAGGGTGAGTGGGGGAATGAGCAAGTCTGTCAAGTTTACGAGCGGGCAATTCTTTGTAGCAGTGCACCGATTGGCCAGGTGGTTCGAACACCAACGCCGTATCCTGCCGTGGCGCAATGACCCAAGTGTCTATAGAGTATGGGTTTCTGAAATCATGCTTCAGCAGACCCAAGTCGTGACCGTCGTTCCGTATTTTGAGCGGTTTATGACGCACTATCCCACACTAGACGCATTAACCGCCGCGTCAGAAGCCGATGTCCTGAAACTCTGGGCTGGTCTAGGCTATTATTCACGTGCTCGCAACCTTTATCGAGCTGCGAAGATCTTCGTCGAAAACGGCTTTCCGAAGAGCCGCGCGGAATGGCTCGAAGTCCCCGGCATCGGCGACTACACGGCAGGCGCGATCCTCTCGATCGCACTCGATCAGCCCGAGCCGATTTTAGATGGAAATGTCGAACGCGTGATCTCGAGAGTAAGAAGAACTTCTGACAGAGCTCGGCTGCGACGCCTTTCCAGGGCCTTTGTCGAAACATCCTTCCGTCGCGGTATTCGCCCGAGTGTCGCGAACCAGGCTTTGATGGAATTGGGCGCTACGGTGTGCAGTCCGCGCCAGCCGCACTGTGGGAAATGCCCCCTCTTCGACATCTGCCACGCCTGTGCGGCAGGAGATGCGGAGCAATTCCCCGAGTCGAAGAAGCGCAAAGAATGGATAGCCATTCAGGAAGAACTCCACTGCATTTTCGGCGAAGACGGTCGCGTGCTTCTTCGCGAACGTGAACCCGGTGAGTGGCGAGCCGGGCTCTGGGACCTGATTGAACCAAGAGCACTCGACAAGTCCCGTTCGGCCAAGACGGCACTGACCCCGATGGGAACGGTACAGACGCGCCATATCGTGACCCGGCACAAAATCCTCCGAACCACTCACGTCTGGAAAGCCGAGAAGAAAGGCATTCATCTAAGGGTGAAGTCCTCCCGCTGGGTCTCGATCCATACCCCCGAAGTCGCGGTCGGAGCAGCACTCCAACGCACGCTCAACCGGATCCGCGAGAAATTTCCTGAAGTTTCGCGATTAAACTAAGCGCTTCAATCGGACGAAGCTCGTTCACGTCGACTTTTTCCAATTCAGAAAGCACCCGCTCAGCGGAAGAAGCGACTTCAGCCTTCTCTGTGGATTCCTTGGCTCGTTTCACGTGGTCAGAAGAGACCCGTGTCCCGGGAGCGCTGAAGAGGGAAAGCTGCTCAATCCCGAGAAACTCCAGATCAGCTCCCGCTTCGTTCGCAACCTGCCCCGAATGCTTTTCGAGTTCCTCAAGAATGCTCCACGCGCGCTGAACCACGACAGCGGGCAAGCCGGCGATCTGCGCGACGTGAATACCGAAGCTGTCGTTCGTGGCTCCCTCTTCAAGCTTATAAAGAAATCTGAGATTCGCGCCCTTTTCGCCCCGGGCACCCTCGACCGCGAGGTGGGTATTCGCGCAGAGCGGAAGCTTGTCGGCCAGCCTGGTCAATTCGTGGTAATGAGTCGCGAACAGAGTCCGCGACCGGATACGTGTACAGATCCATTCCAAAGCAGCCCACGCGACGCTGATTCCGTCATAGGTACTCGTCCCGCGGCCGATCTCATCCAGAATGACGAGCGCGCGCTCGTCCGCGTGGTGAAGAATGTGCGCAAGCTCACTCATCTCGACCATGAACGTGCTCTGCCCGCGTGCGATCGCGTCGTGCGCCCCGATCCGGGTATAAAGCGAGGAGACCGTCCCCCAGCGTGCCGATGCGGCGGGAACCGGCGCGCCCATTTGCCCGAGGATCACGATGAGTGCCGCCTGTCGCATAACCGTCGATTTACCGCCCATATTCGGGCCCGTGATAATCAAGGTCAGCCGCGAACTCGGCGCCAGCTTGAGATCATTGGGAACGAACCGGCCTCTCATCGCGACATCAACCAGAGGATGTCTGCCCGCTACTATTTCGAAATCAAGGGAATCATCGATCTGCGGAAAAACCCAACCGGGCTCCGAGGCGAGCGTCGCAAGCGAAAGAAGAGCGTCAAACTCCCCGAGAACTCGCGCAGCCTCCATCACCGCCGGGGTGTGTCCTTGAATCTCCTCGAGCAGCTCGTTGAAGATTTCAAGCTCAAGCGCCTTTTGCCGGGCCGACGCGTTCACGATCTCGTCTTCGAACTTTTTGAGTTCTTCCGTGAAAAACCGTTCAGCCCCCACCATCGTCTGCTTTCGCTGATAATGAGGCGGGACACTCTTAAGATGAGCCTGCGTGATCTCGATGTAATAGCCGAAAACGCGATTATAGCGCACCTTCAATGAAGATATGCCCGTCGCCTGGCGTTCGCGACTCTCGACGTCGAGAAGCCAGCGCTGCCCGTCCTGATTAATCGTGAACAGACGATCGAGTTCGGGCGAAGTCCCGACATTGAAAATGCCGCCGTCCCGACTCACGAGAGGGGCGTCGTCGCGCTGGAATTTCAGGATCTTTCGCGTGAGCGGATCAAGAACCTCACTCAGCTTCCGCAGCTTCGTTCTAAGCTCAACGAGCAATTCCGACTGGCTCTGGGCGATGGCATCAGCCAGCCCCGAAAGCGTAGCGAGAGAGCGCCCAAGGGCAAGGGTGTCACGAGGATTGGCGAGCCGAGTATTGATTCGGCCCGAAATTCTTTCAAGATCGTAAACCTCACCCAGCAAGGCGGCGAGCTTTCGACAAAAAGGCTCATTAAAGCCCGCAAGCTCGCGAACAGCGCTCTGTCTCGACGTGATCTCGAGAGGCTCCTTGAGCGGACATGACATCCAATGCTTCAGCTGACGGGCACCCAATGCCGAACGGGTCCGATCGAGCAGCTCATAAAGACTGAGCGTTCTATCCGCGCTTGGAAACAAATCAAGATGCTGCGCGGTTCGAGGACCTAGAACGAGAGTCTTGGGCCGACGAAGCGGTACCGGCAGTCGCAGATGTGCAAGTCGCTCCTGCAACTGTGTGCGAAGAACATACGTCACGGCGATTCCGAGCGCCCGGATCGCGACGTCTTCAGTCAAAAACGCGCCCAGGCTATCGAGACCGTACTGCCGACGAAGCACCTCTCCGGCCTGCTCAGCCGAAAGATAGTTCGAGGGCAGATCCTCGAGCAAAAGTCCGGGCAAGATCCCAGCCCGCTGCAGAAGATGATCAAGCTCACTTTCTCCGGTGGCTTCGTTTTGCGATTTCCGGGAGAGCGGCAACCGGAGGAGCTGCCGAACCGGAAGAGCGCCCAGTTCCGAGACCAAAGCCTCGCCGGTGAGACGCTCACTCGCGATTGCCTCGCCCGTCGAGGCATCGAGACAGGCCAGAATCCAAGTACCCCCCGCGCCTTCCACGGGCAGCACCACCGCGAGGTAATTGGCTTCGACTCCTTCGAAATCGAACTGCACCCCGGGCGTGAAGGTTCGGACAATTTCGCGGCGGACAATTTTATTCCCCGCCTTGGCCGCGGCGGGATCTTCCATCTGCTCGCCGATCGCGACCTTCTTCCCGGCCTTGAGGAGCCGCTGGATGTACCCCTGAACGCTGTGGTGCGGGACTCCGCACATCGGAATCGGATTCGGCTTGTTCTTGTCGCGAGTCGTGAGCGTGATCTCGAGAATCCGTGCCGCCTGCACGGCGTCCTCACCGAAAAGCTCGTAGAAATCCCCCATCCGGAACAGCAATAACGCATCCGCAGCCTGGGCCTTGAGATCCCCATACTGCTTCATGAGGGGAGTATCAAAACCCGGGTTTTCGGAAGTACTGCTCATAAAGAAACCGGCCGTCAGGGCTACTTGCGCTCGCTCTGCGCCCCGACACGGTGAACTTTGACCATGTTCGTGGTGCCTTTTCGAAGCGTCGGGATACCCGCCGTGACGACAACGAGATCTTCGGCTTCGGCCAAACCGTGCGACAGAAGAACGTGTTCAACCATTCCAAAAACGTCATCGGTCGCGACGATCTTCGGAATCAGGGCTCCACGCACGCCCCAGACAAAAGCCAAGCGCCGCAACATGGCATCATTATCCATGATCGCGATGATCGGGGCTTCCGGGCGATATTTCGCCAGGGTACGGGCCGCGAGCCCCGAATGACTGATGCACGCGATCGCGCTCGCACCGACGTAACCGGCAATTTGCCCGGCGCTGTTTTCGATCGCATCCACGACCGAGCCGGGCATCGGCTGCCCCATCGAATGGCGCGAATAGATATCTTTGGCCCGTTCGGCCTCCAGAATGATTCGAACCATGGTCTGAACGGCTTCACGCGGATACTTGCCCGAAGCGGATTCCGCGGAGAGCATGACCGCGTCTGTGCCGTCAAACACCGCATTTGCGACGTCACTCGCCTCGGCGCGGGTCGGCGTCGGGGAACTGATCATCGACTCGAGCATTTGCGTGGCCGTGATAACAGGAACGCCGAGTTCATTGCAGGAATGGATGAGCTGTTTCTGAACCAGTGGAACACGTTCAGCGCCGATTTCGACCGCCATGTCACCGCGAGCGATCAGGATTCCGTCCGTCGCCTCGACGATGGGATCCATTTTTTCGATCGCTTCCTCGCGTTCAATCTTCGCGACGACGATAGGCGGCTCGTTGGTCACCTTGCGCATCTTCTCCCTGAGATCCTCGATGTCCTGAACGCTTCTTACGAACGACAGCGCGACGGCATCCACGCCCTGCGAGAGACCGAACTTCAAATCTTCGAGGTCCTTTTCGGCCAGACACGGCATTGAAAGCGGAGTCCCCGGAAGGTTCATGCCCTTGTGATCGGAGAGCTTGCCGCCGACTTCCATTTCAACCACGATTTCAGGCGGGTTGACCTGGGACACGCGGCTGG
>MEQK01000098.1 GCA_001770175.1 Bdellovibrionales bacterium RIFOXYD1_FULL_55_31
CGACGGAGCAGGTGTAAAACAACCCGTCAGTGACATTGCTGCCACAACCAGCTTAGGCCAGTACCTGGGATGAATCATTCTTTCGACCTCCGCCCTATAAAAACCCATTCACTCTCAAGCTTTATCGGCAGAATTGGGAAAAAAACTGAAAGCTTTCCCAGGTCTCCCAAACGTTGGGGATAATAATTGCAACTGATTAACTTTAAGGCGAAATTCGGGATTTCAAGCTGGTCTACTGCTTTGAAATTTCAGTACTTTTTAGAATCCAACCAAAGGTTCTGCAACCGGATCATCTTGGCGGATAACTCGGTCGAGTGTGGTTGGGCTTTCACTACGTCCTGAGCATAACGATAAATGCTCTGGATAAGCGGCTTTGCCGTGACTGACCATTCGTTTTGATGATTTTCCTTCGCATGCCGCATCAACAGCAAGGCGGTTCCGGCGAGGTGATAATAGGTATCGAAGGTCTTCGGATCGACCGAAAGTTTCGCGACAAGCAGGCTCTGGATTGCGGCGAGCTTTTCCAAAAAAGCTTTTGAAGCGGCTTGCGAAGCGAGTTGGTCCAGTCGAACGGATTGGAGTTCGCGATCGACCCAGGCGAGTGCGGGGGTGAGTTCGTCCGAGACTCTGAGACTGCCGATCGCTTGGATGAGCAGTTTTTCCGCGTATTCAGCGTCACTTCGCGAAACTGCAGGAGCATCTCGCGAGCTCGGATTTTGATCAGCTGGGCTGACATTCAGCAAATCCAGGATGATGGCCTGATGAGTGCCCTTCGGGGTGATCAGGATAAAGCGGCTTTGAGATTCAGTTCCGGTGTTTGCACTCAGATAAATGCCTTGGACCTGTTCTGAATTCGGGAGCGCCGGATTTTCGACCCCAAACCAACGTAAGGACCATTGAATTGGCGTACTGGAGAAGCGGTCCCGGAGCTCCTGGACGTGTCTTCCGAGCGACGCTTCCCGGATTTTCAGGCATTCGAGAGTCCTGGTGTTGCTGAGCAGGCATTCTCGGATCTGGCCTCGGTTGATGGAACCTGCCGCGACTGCGGATGCGGTTTTCGGTCCCTCGAACGTGACTTGAACGCCCGGGACAAGCCACCGGGCGACAATGTGACCGATGAAGCGGGTCGGAGGCCCTAGTTCATACGGAATCGAGTAGAACACGGGAGCTCCTTTAAACGATTTTGGCCAGGCTCCGAGTGCGTAGAAAAATGGTGTGATCGCCCACTGTTCGTTTTGGATGCCCTCAGCGGGCATGTTGCTTTTTGACTTTTCAGCTGGAGCGTCCGAAGTGTTCGGAAAAAAGGGGCTGATGTTCCAATTATTGGCGGTAAGAAAGAGGGGCTCCCGGGCGTAATTTGTCCAGATCGCCATCATGACGGTACTCCACAACGCGACCGTCAAAATAATACCGCAAAAACAAGCTGGTCGTCCGATTTGTTCGGGTTCGTAAAGCTTGCGCCAAATTCTTTTTGAGAAGCGGTCGCCGTCCGGTGCGACCCGAAGTTTCCAGATGCGCTCTCCTAGCGTCAGTCCGAAGAAATATTTTTGAACGGACCAGACAAGGGTGCATGTCGAGAGCAGAAAGAACCCGAGCTTCCAGCCTGGAACAGGAGCAATGCGAAAGAAACGCAATGAAACCCAGAACAGCGCCATCGCGATGCCGATGTCAGTGAAAAACGCGGCACTTTCGAGAATCAGCGAGGCAGGTCGGTTGTAGGCCGAGGGCCCTCGGACGGAAGAGTTCGGGGACTTGCTCATTTGACTCCTATCTCATTGAGGTTACACTATTTGTAAGACGTCGCAAGATGAGAAGGGGATCGATGATTCGGCTGAGCAGACTTAATGGAAAGGACTTCGTTCTCAATTGCGATCTCATCAAGTTTATTGAGGCGACTCCAGACACCGTAATTACGCTCACGACTGGAGAGAAGCTGATGGTCCGTGAGAGCGTGGATCAGGTAATTCAAGAAACGATGCATTACCGTCAGCGTTTGTACCATGAGCCGCTTTCTCAAGGCTCAAGTAAATCGGAGTGACTAGGCGATGGATATAGCTTCAATTGTCGGTGCGATTCTCGGAGTGGCGGCGGTCGTGGGTGGACAGGTTCTCGAAGGCGGTCATATCGGTCAGATCGTTCAGGGGACGGCAGCGTTGATCGTGTTCGGCGGAACTTTTGGCGCTATGTTCCTGTCTTTTCCCGTTCAGGATATCAAGAATGCATTCCGGGCGGTTCCCTCGGTTTTCACGAAGGTCGATATGGATGTTCGGCCGACCATCGATGAGATGATCCGGATCGCGACGATCGCGCGTAAAGAGGGGGTTCTCGCTGTCGAAGGTCAGCGCGAATCCATTCAGAACCCGCTCTTCAAGAAATCCATCAAGTACGTGATCGACGGATTTGAACCGAACACCGTCAAGGAAATCATCGATAACGAAATCTATCTCGCGTTCGAAGAAGAAGAGAATGCCGGAAAAGTGTGGGAAGGAACAGGCGGGTATTCGCCGACCATCGGAATTATCGGCGCGGTCTTGGGTCTCATTCACGTTATGTCGATGCTGAATGATCCGTCAAAAATCGGTGAAGGTATCGCCGTCGCCTTCGTCGCGACGGTCTACGGGGTCGGTGCGGCTAACCTGTGGCTCATCCCGATGGGGACCAAACTGAAAAGAAAAGCGGCCCAGCGAATGGTGACCAAAGAGGTGGTCAAGTTGGGCGTTATCGGGATTCAGGAGGGGCTTAACCCTCACTTCCTCCAAGAAAAGCTCGAGGTTTTCGTCGAGGAGTCGCTTCGACGGGGTGATGAAGGCGGAGGCGGCAAAAAGGCCTAGCGATCATGAGAAAAAAACATCCCGAACACGTCAATTTGGAGCGCTGGCTGGTTTCGTACGCGGATTTCATCACGCTGCTTTTCGCGTTCTTCGTCATCATGTACGCGATCTCGCAAGCGGACATGTCGAAGTTCAAGAAGGTCTCCGCGAGCATGAAAGCAGCGTTCGCCTCTGCTGGTCCGATCGGGATGATTGATCTGAACGGCGCTTCCGGCGGAAATACCGCGAGACCGTTTGAAATGCCGGAGACTCCGGGAGGTCGCGTCCACAATCTTCCCGCGGGAAAAACCAACACGGCGGCCGAGCAGGATAGCGAACTTCAGGAGATTCGGGAGCTTCTCGAAGAATCGATCAGCCTTGAGTTCGGCGTTTCGGATATCGCCGAAAAGTTCCAGATGCAATTCGACAGCAGGGGCCTCCTTGTCCGGCTGGCGGCGAAGGATCTGTTCGAGCAAGGTCAGGTGGATGTGAGCGAGGATCTCCGTCCCATGCTCGACCGCATTGGAAGGGTGCTTGCCAAGACCACACGCTTGTTCAGAATCGAGGGCCACGCTGATTCCTCAGAAGCCAGGACGCCGGGTTTTCCGAGCGCATGGGAGCTGTCGAGCGCCCGCGCGGCTTGGGTGGCGAAGTACCTCATCCAGCGGTTTGATATTGAGCCGAAGCGGGTCGGAGTCGCCGGGTATTCGTACTTTCGCCCGGTGAAAGAACCGAAGGAATCGAAGGGCAATCGAGACGAATGGGGACGTGCCAAGAATCGCCGGGTTGAAATCGTCGTGCTGAATAACCAATACTCGCAGTAGATGTCCCGACTCAATCAGCAAAAGCCAGCCGAGCCCGCACGCTTCCTTCCCATGACTCGGGAGGAAATGAAGCTGCGCGGTTGGGCGGATCTCGATGTTCTCCTCATTTCCGGTGATGCTTACGTTGACCATCCCAGTTTCGGTGTCGCCTGCCTTGGGCGTTGGCTTGAGCACCTTGGGCTTCGGGTCGGCATTATCGCGCAACCGCGCTGCGAGACAGTCGACACGGCCGATCTCGCCCGAATGGGAAGACCACGGCTCTTTGTCGGGGTTTCGTCCGGTACCGTCGACAGCATGATCAATAACTACACGGCGAACCGCCGCCGGCGTTCCGATGACATGTACTCCGAGGGGGGAGTTGGAGGCAAACGTCCGGATTACGCCGCGACCGTTTACGCGAATTTTGCGCGACGGACTTTTCCAGATACGCCGCTCATCGTGGGCGGTGTCGAGGCGAGTCTCCGCAGGCTCGCGCATTACGATTATTGGCAAAACAAGGTGCGCCCTTCCATTCTGATGGATCTCGAAGCGGACTTCGTCGTGTTCGGAATGGGCGAACGGCCGGCAATGGCTCTCGCCGCCGTTCTTCGGGGAGCCGAGTGCGAAGTGGGACGGGCGCTTTCGATTCATGATTCCGCGACCCAACGCGCATTCGAGAAGCTTCGGAACGAGCGCGGATTCGCTTACGTGACGACCCGTGACTGCGCGAGAACGCTTGAGCCTCGGTTGACTTTGCCCTCCTTCGAGGAAGTACGAGACGAGAAAAAGAAGTTCGCAAAGGCTTCCTACCTGATCGAGCACGAAGCGAATCCGTATAATGGGAAGCGTCTTGTTCAATACCACGGGTCAAAGGCGGTAGTCGTCAACCCTCCGTCTCTCCCATTGGGCATCGAGGAGCTTGACTCGATTTACGATCTCCCCTTCACGAAAGAACAGCACCCATCCTATCAATCCAGAATTCCGGCGGCTGACATGATTCGTTTCTCCGTCGCGGCTACACGGGGGTGCTTTGGCGGGTGTTCCTTCTGTGCGATATCGCTGCACCAGGGGCGTATTGTTCAATCCCGAAGCGAGAAAAACGTTCTTAAGGAAATCGCGGGATTGAACGGCCAGCCTGAATTCAAGGGCATCGTGAGCGATGTCGGGGGGCCCACGGCGAACATGTACGGAATGGGCTGTAAGAGTCCTGAGATCCAACGTCGCTGTCGTAAGCTCTCCTGTCTTTTCCCGAAGGCGTGCCCGCATCTTCGCTCGAGCCACGCGGCGCAGGTGGACTTGCTCGAAAAGGCCAGGCACCAGCCAGGTATAAGAAAGGTCCTGGTCGCCTCGGGGGTCCGCTACGACCTTGCGCTGCAGGATGAAAAGGCGGGACGGCGATACCTCCGGCAATTAATCAGTCACCACGTGGGAGGGCACCTGAAAATCGCGCCCGAACACCTCGATCCGGAAGTACTGAGCCTCATGAGAAAACCTGAAGCCGAATTCTTCACCTCATTCGCGCAGCTCTTTGAACAATATTCGAAAGAAGCCGGCAAAGAGCAGTACATTGTTCCCTACTTTATCAGCGGATTTCCCGGAAGTACGCACGAGAAAATGGAAACTGTCTTCGAGTATATGAGGAAGCATGCTTGGAAGCTCCA
Source organism: Bdellovibrionales bacterium RIFOXYD1_FULL_55_31 (assembly GCA_001770175.1). GTDB lineage: Bacteria > Bdellovibrionota > UBA1018 > UBA1018 > UBA1018 > XYD1-FULL-55-31. Next base: position 5,275 of record MEQK01000098.1, read on the forward strand.
GCAGGTTCAGGGCTTCATCCCCACACCGATGACCCTCGCGACCGCAATGTACTGGAGCGGAATCGATCCGATGAGCAAACGAGCCGTATTCGTCGCGAAAAGCTGGAAGGATCGAACCATCCAGCAGGCACTTCTGCAGCCTCATAAGGCGAAGCACCAGCAGTGGGTCAGCAATTATCGGGGAAAACGTGGTCCCCGTGATTCCAAGAAATAGCGATCGGGTTGCGCTGCTCGGTCAGAGCTTCACCCAGCTGAGCCATCCGAAGCCCAAAAAAAGCGTGATCAATGTAAGCGGCAGGCCGACCTTGAAGTATTCCCAAAAAGAAACGACTATACCGCGACGCTTCGCTGATTCGATAACGATCAGGTTGGCGACTGATCCGAGCAGCGTGAAGTTACCCGCAAACGTGCTTGCCGCCGCAAGGGCGAACCATGATTCCTGACGGACAGCTTCGGGGGTTGCCGCCAGAACGGGCTTTAAAAGAAGCACAGCCGGAACGTTGCTGACGAGATTTGAAAGTGCAGCTGAGATCGCCGTAATGAAGCCAATCGGGTTTTTGCCGAGTATCTCCCAAGCCGAAGGCGTCCACCCACTGACAATGTTCAAGTCAAACGCGTGTACAACGATGAATAGTCCGCTGAACATCACGAGAAGGCTCCAGTCGATTTCGCGGTAGATCTTTTCAGGCCGAACTTTGCCGAGAAGTATCAGAAGGCAGGAGGCCGCGCCAAGCGCGACGATCGCAATCGGCAAACCCGAGAAGAAGCAGATGACCGCGCCCAAGGTGATCGACAAAGATGTCAGCATCACGCGACGATGGGGTGCTCTCAAACGCGTAAGGGAAGAGCGTTCGATCGGGATACGAAAAGCCGCCTGATCAATTTGGCGCAGCTTGCCTCTGTAAATCATCGCGACCAGAAGAAAGTTCAGCAGGAGTCCGATGATCGCGATTGGAGCAAGTCGCGACGTAAACTCCAGGAACGTGATTTTCGACAGGCTCCCAATGATCATGTTCTGGGGGTTTCCGATGATCGTACACGATGAGCCGATATTCGAAGCGGTCGCGAGCGCGATCAAGTATGGAACGGGGTTCAATTTCAGACGTGACGTGAGGAGCACGACAAACGGGGTCATTGCAAGGCAGATGACGTCGTTCACGAGAAAGGCCGAAAGAACACCGGAAAGGCCGATGGTGAGTGCCAGTACAGGGAGAGGTTCCGAAAAACGGCTCAACATCCAGCCGCCGACAGCTTCGAAGAAGCCCGACAAACGGAGGCAGCTCACGATGACCATCATTCCGAATAAGAGAACGATGGTTTCAAAATCCACGGCCCGAACGGCTTCGTCGAGTGAGAATACGCCTGTGCCAATCAGAATCGTGGCTCCGACGAGCGCTATTCCCGCGCGATCAATTTTCAGTCTGGGGATTCGGCCAGAGGCCAGGCCGAGATAAGTCAAAACGCAAACGGCCAGACTGATCCAGTAATTTCCCATTGAGCTTCCTTCCCTGGAAGCCGAGTTTAACCTGAATGCGTCAAGATATCACGATGCGATATCCAGAGTGCCCAGCATGTTGTGATTCACGTCGAAATACGTCGCGGCAGCCGGACTCGGGCCGTCTTCGCATTCGAACCGCGCTTCGTACCCGGCGATCCATTGATTGCCGTTTTGAAGCACTCGAACCTCGTAGAGAGACGTGAACTCACATCCAAGATCGAATGAGTCAATGTGTTCTGTGGCTTGACGCGCAATGTCCGTGAGATCGGGCCTGAGCTTCAGATCGACAGGTTTTCGGATGCCTTCGCGTTGAAGAAGGCTGGCCAGGTAATCGGAGCTGGTCGCCGTTGGAAACGGGGCTTCTATGCCGTGAGCGATGAGCGGCGCGATGTTCCCCATCACCAGAGCGCCAACAACTTTGAGCATTCGTAAGGACATCTGTCCCCCCTTTGTTACTCGCTGTATTGGTTTTCTGTGCAATGGGGCCGAAAAATTCGCCGGTATGGATCCTCAACGGTTCCATCTGAGCGGTGGTAAAAAGTGCCCTCCTCGGACATCGCCGCGCTTGGCCGGCATTGCCGAGGTTTTTAGGATAGGAGACGTATAGCAAAACACAGAGAAAGGCGCAATATTTTCGATTATGTGCTTTGCAGCATCGCGAATATCTTGATTAATGTCAGTCGCGACGCCTGAAAGCTCCAGCGACTTTTCAGCTTCCATTTTGACCAACTGACCAGACCGGCGAGATTCGATTTCGGCGGTTCCCCGTGCGCGAGTAAATACGTAAACAAGGCTTCGTAATCTTTTTCGGGAACGTGTTTCGACAGCTTTCGTTTCTCCACGACGGCCTCAATGGCCTTTCTGAAAACCGGAAAAGCAGCTTTTGATTCCGCGTAATCAATGAAGCCGGACTGATTCCGGTCAAATCGGCTCATGAGCGCTTCCACGTACTGGAGTACGCCTGCGAAGCCGAGCGAGTCGTTCGAGTTGATCATCACGCGATCTGTGTATCCCGAAAGCCGGGACGCGGTTTCCAGATACTGTTCGAAGGGAGCCCGTTCTTCATCAGCTAAGCGGGCGTAATATTCGACCATCCCGGGCAGCCTGTCCCAGAAGGGGTGCGCGTTCCCGAAAAACTGTTCCCGATAACACCCGGTTCCGACCGTTGGCTTTCCGAATACATCATCGGGTCCGATCCATCCGTTGCAGGAGTTCACGATTGAGTTGTGGATGTTGGTTGAAAGCCGATAAGTCGAAAACAGGAACGCGAGCAGTTGGCTGCCTTCATCGAGGTCGAGATAATCGTCTCCATTTGCCGAATGGGTGAACAGATTGCCTTCCTGAAAACGCAAGGCGATCATCTTCTCGTTGTCTCGATCGGGGTCGAATAGTCGGGCCGCGAAGCCGATATCTTTGATGTCTTCAAAAAACGAGTAGAATTCCGCGCCGGTCACTCCGATTTCGGATCGCGCGCGTTCGGGATCGCCGCCATATCCCTGGATCAGGACTCGGATCAGCTCATAAAGCAGGTTCGCGATTGAAATCGTATGAAGCGTGAAGCGCTCTTCAGCTGATCTCGGGAGAATCGTGATTTCATAATCTTCGCCGAAAAAGAGGGGCGGTTGCTTGCGAACGATATCTTGGATTCGGGCAGCGGCATCCTCGAGCACGGGATTTCTCTCCTGCGAAGGGAAGAGATCCTTGACCGCCAAAGCCTGAAGTTCAGTGATCGTGAAACCGGGAGCCTTGTCCTGGGCCGGGCCGTTCATGGTGGTAAGCTTCGCGAAGAGCTGATCCAGGTATCGCTGTCCTTCCGACCAGTGCACGGCAAAATTGACGAGTCGCTGCACTCCCGCCTGTGTGAAGCCTTTTGCATTTCGGCCGCCGGGCCCCGGCTCCGGGCCAAAGACCTTGCGAAAGAGGGGCCTGAGATATTTCTTCAGCGCGACTTTGAGGTTCCTTGCCCGATCCGGAGTCAGTCCCGAAATCGGCAGCTCGGAATCGCGGATTGCATCAATGAGGGCCTCGAATTCCTCGAATGGTATGACCCTTCCGGGATGTCGGGACGCGGATTCCTCAATCAGAGCTAGCGAGTCCAGGAGGATTCTCGAAATGCGTTCACGTCCCGCTCCGGCAAAAGGACTGGGATAATTCCCAGGGAACTGGGACGCCTTCAGGAAAATGCCGTACCATCTCGCGCTGGTGGTGAGAAAACTGACCCACTCGTGTCCGCCGATCCGGTCCCCTTCCGGTCCCACCAGGAGCGATTTCACGGCGCGGGCAAGAGGCAAGCGGTCTCCGAAGCGGCCGAGAGTGCCGGAGTCAGAATCCGTCAGCAGTTTTTCGATTTCCTCCCGGAGGACATCGAAGCGCGAGAACAAATATGGATAGCCGGTCTTCTGAATATGCCGTGCAATGGCCTGGGCGGCTGATTCCAGTGCTCTTGCCGCATCGTCGACGCTGGTCGCATTCTGCGTGCGCGCCCAGGTCGGTGTCAAAGGCAGGTGGGGCTCGAGCTTGGCGGCTTCTTCGCCAAAAATCCGGATCAAGTCCGCCGCTCGGGCGAGTTCATCGCGGGTCAGCCTTTCCGGGCTGCCGCCGAGGAGCGTACATTTCAATTCCATGGCTTCCCTGAGAAGCCCGTCGGAAATTTTGGTCGTCTTGAGAAAATATCGCTCGAGGAAGCCGCGCAGTTCGTTTGGCGTATAAAAATCCGGATCAGCGCCTCGCGTGCGTTCCCCGAAAAGCTGGAGGGAACTGGAAAAACAGTCCGCAACGGCAAGTACTTCCCGCTGACTGGCTTCCCCTTTCAGAAAAGCGGAAATCCGCTGAGCCGCGCCGCTCAGGCAGCCCGGTTGGGAAGATCCGAATTGCATTGAGCCTTCGCCCCCCGGCGATTCCCTGAAATGGAAATGGCATCCTGCGAGCAGGATGAGCGCGAGAATCGAGCACAGGCGGAAGGGGGCTGCGAGGAGACTAGAATGCATGGACGACTCCCGCTTCGATCCGATTGTTCACCTGATATCGCGCGATGAAATGATTGTTCCTTGTATCCGAGCTGCCGAATACATCGGTCGCCAGGAGGTCGGCTCCGAATCGCAGGGTCCAGTGGTCTTTCAGGTCGTACTTGAAATCCGTCGAGCAGATCGTTCCGTTTTCCGTGAACTCGTAGAGCGTTCTGAATGACCCGTGAATCCGGTACCCCTGTCCCCCAAGAAACGCGAGATTTGATTTTGCGCCCAAACTGACCGCGCTTGTGAACGGGTAGCGTGCTTCGAAAGAGGAGTTCGTGCCGTCCGCGAATAAACCTTGATCTGGAGCGTTTCCGCCCAGTCGCTGAAGATAATTCAATTCAAGCAGAGCCGGATCACGTTTCTTGCTGACCTCAGTCGAAAGAGAGATGCTGCCGGCCCATGCCGGTGCCGCGACCTGGTAAGTCCA
>MEQK01000099.1 GCA_001770175.1 Bdellovibrionales bacterium RIFOXYD1_FULL_55_31
ATATACGTATGAACACCTGCCTTAAGTGCTTGGAGCCTCTCGATATAGCTGACGCCCACTACGGATTGCACAAGCCGTGTTTTTTCGGCTGGTTCAAGTGCGACGCGTTGGCGGAGTTTACGGGGTTACAAAAAAAATCGGCTGATAGCCGAGGGCCTGAGGATAAGACTAACCCGCGTTCCTACAATACAAGCTTTTTCCATGGAAAGTTCAAAAAGTATTCAGCCGAGCTGGCCGGGACTTCTTACATTTTCAAAATGCGTGAGAGTGAAGCGCCTGAACTACCCGAAGTAGAATACCTCTGTAATCAAATTGCTGATGCTCTGGGTGTTCCAGTGGCGAATCATTTCTTAATCGAGTTCTTTGGTGACCGAGTTTTCGTCACGCAAAATTTCATAAAAAAAGGAGGAGCACAGGCCAACCTGAGCCATATTTATCATTTTGTCGGTCCCGAAGAGCCCTACAGCTGCGAAACACTTATTCGAACTATTTCTGCACAGACTCAGCGTCCATACGATGTGGAGATCTTTGTTCAGACCTGTTTGTTCGACTCGTTGGTGGGAAATCATGACCGCCATGGAAGAAATTTGGGACTGGTCGTGACTCCGACCCGGATCGCACTCTCGCCAATTTATGACAACGTCTCGTATCTGAGCCTAGAGAGCGGCCCAATGCTTCAAGCAGACTTTAGCCCAGCAGGAAAAGTCGCAACTTCGACTGAGCAAAGTCCAACCATAAAAGCTTATGTTCAGGAGTTTATTAGATTGGGCATGGGAGACCTTGTCCTTGCCTTTCATTCCAAAATTAAGTTGGCCAAAATCATTGCTTTGATCGACCGAAGCTTTTGCAGTGCAATGATGAAAGATGCCATTAAGCGGCTAGTTACTAAAAGATATCAGGAGTTCAGTGATGAACTTGCAACGAGACGCGAATAATCTAGACATATATTCCGAGGTTCGTAAGCGGAGAGTCTATGTTGGGAGATTGTCCTTCGAGGCCGATAACGACCTGTATATTTTTCGCTATGATCCGCGTTACGCGGCGTCTAGGACAGCGATACCTCTAGGTCCTGAGCTCGATCTTTTTAAGAAGGCTCACACTTCAAAACGTGGAAAGCTTTTTCCGTCACTTCAAGACAGAATTCCGTCGCGGGAAAACCCCGCTTACGTTGAATACTGTCGTTCGCAGGGGATATCTCAGAATGAGAAAAACCCGATAATCTTATTGGGAACAATTGGCAGACGCGGACCATCTACGTTCGTGTTTGAATCTGTTTTTGCGACCGGCTTTATTGCAGCAGATATCGTTCGATTTCGAAAGCTACTCAATTTGACGCGACATGAGTTCTGCATGGCTTTCGATTTTAACGAACAAACCATTCAACGGATCGAGACCAATAAGAGTAGAGACCTTAACGTACTACGTAGGGCGGAAATATATTTGTCTTTTCCAGAGGTGGCACTATGGCAGCTCCGTCTGACGGGCGCCCGAGTTCATCATCGAGCATTGGAAAACCTAACTGACTACTTTGAGAAGAAAGCGATCCCGAGCAAAGAGCAGTTTCGTTTGACATAGACGAAGAATGATTCCTCTCCCGCAACGGGCGCAATCGATTCCTGCGTTCTATAGCATAGCGGCCCGTCATGCCGAACGCCGTTGATGAAGAGGCTTGGTTTTCGTAGCCGCGTAATGGGCGTGCCTCGATCTTTTTGCCTCGGCCATTCCGCCCTTTCTTTTATGCACCGAAGCGGCACGCGAGCAGGGCCTGTTACTCTCGGAGATCGATGAAAACACCCTGGTGATATTTCCCGCGCTCAATGTCGAGCGTGACGTCGCTAACCGGGCGATGGATATCCTCGAGGCGTGCGCGGAAAGTTGGCAGCGCCCTGCCGGAACATCGGTTCGCCTGAGCCTCATATCCTCCAAGCGCGTGAAGGATGATATTCTTTGGGTTCGTTATCGGACTTCATAGAGGAGATTTCAGATTAAGTTTCAGCGTAAGTGCTCTGACGAAGTAGCTTTGAGCAGGTGAAGGCTGAATAATTGCCGTGAATCCGTCCAGGTCTGAACGGACCGGAACCCCGCCAATGCCGCGAGCTTATAGAACTTTTCGATCGAGTATTTGTAGGAACTCTCGGTGTGAATGCTTTCTCCTCGAGTGAAGCGGATGATCGTAGAACCGATATTCACAATCTGGTCTTCACGGCTGACCAGATGCATTTCAATCCGGCTTTTCTCCTCGTTATAGATTGCTTTGTGAAAGAAACGATTTATCTGGAAGTGAGCGTCGAGTTCTTTGTTCATTCGAGCGAGAAGATTTAGGTTGAATTGGGCGGTTACTCCTTCGCGATCGTTATAAGCCGATTCAAGAATTTCCCGGTCCTTAGGTAGATCCACTCCTAATAGCAGTTTCCCTCCCAAGAGAGTCCGTCTGCACTGGCTCAGGAAGTTTATCAATTGATCGGGCTCAAAGTTTCCGATCGTGGAACCCAAAATCATTGCAGCTCGGCCAGCGTGGCCAGTTCGGCTCGAGTGAAGGTTGGATTTTCGAAGAGCGGGTTCGGGCAAATCAAATGGAGAGGTGTAATCCGCGCAGACCGGCAGCACGTCCAGACCATTGAAAGAGCGGGTGAGCCGGCGCAAAGCCGCATGTAGTGCGTCTTGCGACACGTCAATGGGAACATAGACGGGCCAAGGCCTTAGGTTAGCTAGGACTATTTCCGTTTTCGAGCTGTTGCCGCTTCCATATTCGATCAATATGGATGGAGCACCCAGGGAACTTGCGATTTCTTTCACGTTATTTTGCAGGATTTGCGCTTCCGTTCGGGTGACATAGTACTCTTCAAGTTCACAGATCCGCTCAAAGAGCGCCGATCCCTCAGGATCATAAAGAAACTTGGGAGACATATTTTTCTGTGGCGCGGTCAATCCTGTAATGGCTGAGTCAAGAAACGTAACGTCTGGATTCACATTGCCGATCGAATTCCGATTCACCGTGTTCATGATCACGCGAATCGTGCAAGCCTGGCGCCGACGCGGCAGAGTTTCTGCATGAAGGCTGCGCGACATGTCGAATCAGATGAATCAGTTGGAATGGAAAAAAGGAATTTGCGGCATCTGTCCTGCCGGATGTTGGGTTGAAGTCGGTTTGGACCAGAGCGTGAACGGTGAGAGGAAGCTTAGCTCCATTCGTCCGGATCCTGGGCATCCGCTGGGAATGGTCTGCCGGCGTGGCGAACACGCTGCGGAAATCGTCTACTCGGAGCATCGTCTCAAATATCCAATGAAGCGCGTCGGATCCAAGGGTAGCTACGACTTTAAACGCGTGTCATGGGATGAAGCATATGACACGATTGTCAAGCGGCTCAACCAGATTAAGGCGGAGTTCGGTGCTGAAGCGGTCGCGGTTTACACGGGGCGAGGGGCATTCGAGCTCTCCCTTTGTGACATGTACCAGCCTAAAGGCGTCGCCGTTTCGTCCGCGTCGAATGTCCTGTTTCCTTTTGGCTCACCGAATACGATGGGGGTTGGCGCACTTTGCTATGTCTCATTCGCGATGATCGCGCCCCATGTGACTTTCGGAAGAATGCTGATCAACATGTTCACCGATCTCGAGAATGCCGGAATGGTTGTAGTCTGGGGTGCTAATCCGGCAACGGATTCACCACCGCTCGATATGGCGCGGCTTGAGGCCGCCGCTCGAAGGGGAGCGGATATCGTCGTGATCGATCCCAGATGCACAGAGACCGTCCGGCGGTGCTCGGCGCAATGGATCCCGATCAGACCTGGGACGGACGGGGCTTTGGCGCTCGGGCTTATCCAAGTTCTGCTGGAAGAGGATCTTCATGATGAGATATTCGCCGAAAAGTGGTGCCAGGGCTTCGCAGAATTTACCTCGTATGTGCAGCACTTCCGGCCGGAAGCGGTCGAAAAGATCACGGGAATCCCGGCAGGCGCGATACGAGACCTCGCGCGCCGGATTGCTCGCGCCCCCGGCTGCTCTCCGGTCATGTATACGGGGCTTGAATATTCGAACAGCGGTATCCAGGCTATTCGAGCCGTACTGACTCTTTGGGCACTTGCGGGGCAGCTGGACGTTCCCGGAGGATTGGGGCTCGCCATGAACGGTACGCATTTCCCGATCAATCGCGCCTGCAATCAGGCGAACCCGGATATCGGGCGCGCCGTTGCTCGCGATAAATTCCCGATCTATAGCCATTACCGCGGAGAATCGCATGCGAGCGGCTTGATCGATTCGGTGCTCGAGGGAAAACCTTATCGAATTCGAGGACTGCTCGTCCATGGCGCTTCTCTTATCACGTCGTGGCCGCAGGCTGGACTCTGGCGCGAAGCGCTCGATAAGCTGGAATTCCTCACCTGCATTGACCGTCAGCTCACTGCTGATGCCGCTTACGCAGACCTTGTTCTTCCGGCCACCACGATGTTTGAGATCAGTTCCTATATGACATACGGCCCGGTATTCAGGCTTCGCGAGCGAGTGATAGAACCTGTGGGCGAGTCCCGGAATGATTACCTGATCATGGCCGAGTTGGCCCGAAGGCTAGGTTATGGAGAACTTTTTCCGCAGACCGAAGAGGAGATGATCCGGTTCGCGTTGAAAGGATCGGGATACACGCTAGAGGATGTACGCAAGGCCGGCGGATCGGTAAGGATTCAGACCCCGATGATGGAGTACAAGAAATGGGAGAAAGGGCATCTGCGCGCGGATGGCAAGCCGGGTTTTGAAACGCCGAGCGGAAAGTTCGAAATCCATTCCAGTATTCTCGCGGATTTCGGGTATGAACCTCTTCCCAAATACGTCGAACCTTTCGAAGGACCGCTTGCGGCCCCGGAGGTCGCGAGGGAGTTCCCGCTGGTTTTCAACTCAGGCGCGAGGCCGCAGAACGACTTTCGTTCACAGCATCACGGAATTCAAGGATTGGCGCGGGAAACACCTTCGCCCAGCATCGAGATGAACCCGGAAGATGCGAGTCGCAGAGGTATACAAAACGGGGACGCGGTCGAGGTCCGGACGAAAAGAGGGGCGGTGCGCTTTGAAGCAAGAGTCACTGCTGAAATCCTGGCTGGTAACGTGGAATGCAGCATGGGCGGGGGCGGTCCTGTGGGACCAGAGGCCTGGCGGAATTCGAATGTCAACGACCTCACGGATCTTTCCAACCGCGACGAGATCTCCGGTTTTCCCGTATATAAGGCGCTTCTTTGCGAGGTGACCAGGATCGGAGCTTCGGGCTTGGGCTCGCGCCCCGAGGCCGAACAAGTTTCTTCCGTTGTCGATCGGATTAAAACGACGGCATCCGAGCTTCCTCGGATTTACGTAGATAACAATGCGTCCACTCGTCTGGCCGACGAAGTTCGCGAGGTGATGCTGCCCTATCTGATGGGGGAATTTGGAAATCCCTCAAGCATTCATAAAAAGGGTAGGGACTCTCACGAGGCCATCGAGTGCGCTCGACGTCAGGTCGCGGGCCTCGTCAATGGCAAGCCTAGAAGGATGATTTTCACGAGTGGCGGATCGGAAGCGGACAATCTGGCCATCAAAGGCGTGGCGTATTCACTACGTGAGAGGGGTAATCACATCATTACGAGCAGGATCGAGCATCCGGCCGTCCTTGCGTCCTGTCGGTATCTGGAACGCGTCGGTTTTCAGATCACGTATCTGCCGGTTGACCCGGACGGACTGGTGCATCCGGATGATCTCAAGGATTCTCTCACGGACCGCTCGATCCTGGTCTCCATCATGATGGCTAACAACGAGGTTGGTACAATTCAGCCTGTAAAGGAGCTTTGTGCGATCGCTCATGACAGAGGAGTTTTGTTCCACACGGATGCCGTCCAGGCTGCCGGAAAGATCGATGTCGACGTGGAAGCTCTCGAAGTTGACATGCTCAGCCTTTCCGCGCACAAGATCCACGGACCGAAAGGTGCTGGGGCACTTTACGTGCGAAAAGGGGTTTCGCTCGAACCGATCATTCATGGCGGTAAACAGGAGAATGGACTTCGGGCTGGCACGGAAAACGTCGCCGCGATCGTTGGATTCGGCAAGGCTGCGGATCTCGCGCGTTCCACCGTTCGGGAATTCAAGGGATTAAGTTGCCTGAGAGACCGTCTGCAGGCCGGAATCACGCAGCTCATACCTGGAGCCGTCTTAAACGGCCATTCACAGCTGAGATTGCCGAATACCCTGAACCTGACGCTGCCCGGACTTCGCGGCGAGTCGATCGTGCTGGCGCTCGATCAGAAAGGGATCTGTCTTTCTTCGGGTTCAGCTTGTAAATCAGGTACGCCCGAGCCGACGCACGTCCTGCCGGCGATGGGGCGTTCGGTTGAAGAGGCGCATTGTGCAGTACGTTTTTCGCTATCAAACGAGACTTCGGATGCGGAAATCGACTCGGTACTGGCCGGCTTGAAATCAACGCTCGATGAGATGGAGACCACCGTTCGATTCCTGCCCTGCAAATGACCAGTCCGCTTCCCGGGCTTCAGCCTTGCAGAAATTCTGGCGTATGGGACGAAACAAAAGCTGGCCGGAGCTTCCCTGGGATTCATGGAAAGAAAGCTGCGAGACTCTTCACATGTGGACGCAAGTCGTGGGCAAGGTGAAGCTCAAGTTGACGCCGTTTTTAAATGAATGGTGGGGAGTAGGCTTTCATGTGTCGTCACGTGGATTGTCCTCTGGCGTGATCCCAGTGGGCGATCGTCTGTTTGAAATGAATTTTGATTTTATCGATCACAAGCTTTACGTTCGGGTCAGTGACGGGCAGAACGCGACTTTGTCGCTCTATCCTCGATCGGTGGCGGATTTCTATCTGGAACTGTGTTCGCGTCTTCGTTCGCTCGGGATTGAGGTGACGATTAACACGAAGCCCGTTGAAACCGTGCCTGACATTCCTTTTGAGCTCGACTCCCGGCATGCCTCCTATGACCCTGGGTATGTTCATGATTGGTGGAAGATCCTGACTCACACGACCCGGGTTATGCAACGTTACCGTTCTACTTTCGTCGGAAAGAGCAGTCCGATTCTTTTTTACTGGGGCTCTTTTGATTTAAGTTGTGCGCGCTACTCGGGGCGCCCAGCGCCGATGCCCCCGGTGGGCCCACGGTTCTTCAAAATCGGAGAGGACCAGGAGAATGTTTGCAGCGGCTTCTGGCCCGGAAATTCCAATGCAAGAGGACTCATTCACGGGAAACCCGCCTTTTACTCTTATACTTATCCTGCGCCGAAGGGTTTCGAGCGCGCCTCCGTTCGCCCTGCTCAGGCGTACTTCAATCCTGAATTCGGCGAGTTTTTATTGGAATACGACGATCTGCTCAAATTTCCCGATCCTGATGAGATGTTACTGGAGTTCTTTCAGAGTGCCTATGAAGCGGGGGCGACGCTCGGTAACTGGGATCGGTCGAACCTCGAACAGACTTTGGAGTCGCTGATCAGCAGATCGAAAGAAAAGACTGCGGCTTAGATCAAGGGAAGGAGTAAAACATGTCAAATTGCAGTCACCTCAATCAGATTCAGGAAGTGAAGCCTCGAACCCCGGAAGGCTGCGAGGAGTGTCTCAAGTCAGGCGACGAGTGGGTTCATCTGCGACTTTGCCGTACTTGCGGCCATGTCGGCTGCTGCGACAATTCAAAAAATCGCCATGCGACGAAGCACTTTCACAAAACTCATCATCCCATCATTCAGTCTTTCCAACCTGGGGAGGACTGGATGTGGTGTTATGTCGATCAGTCCATATTGGAAGACGCCGCCTAAGGAGTAACCAAATGCCCAAAGTTGTCGGAGTGGATCATCTCTCGATTTCGGTCAAGGATTTTGGAAAATCCAAGGCCTTCTACGGAAAGCTGCTGAAGTTTCTCGGCTTCAAGGTATTGGACGAATATGAAGACGCCATAGGGTGGACGAACGGGAAGACTCGTCTTTGGATTTCTTCAGCGGACGCGAAGGGCAGACAATACAAATACAGATTTGGCGATGTGGGTTTTCATCATTACGCGTTTCGTTTAGGCAGTCGTGAAGAAGTCGACGAGTTGCAGAAATTCCTTCAGAAGATGGGGGCCAAGGTCGTTGACCCTGCGGGCGAGTATTACGAGAATTACTATGGTGTCTACTTTGAGGATCCGAACGGACTAGAGTTTGAAGGCATGTGGTATGGCCGGATGAAGAAAGCGGCGTAGAAGCACGCAAGTGTAAGCTGAAGGAGTGTAAACTTCAGGATGGCCTACCCGTTCAGAGCAGCGTCACTTATTCGCGGGCTCTAGATCGCAAGCGCTCGATCAAGGTACACGTCGGTC
>MEQK01000100.1 GCA_001770175.1 Bdellovibrionales bacterium RIFOXYD1_FULL_55_31
CACGGTGACATAAGGCTTGCCGACCCGATCTCCTTTGTAATGGAGCCGTCGCGCGATCAGCTCTTTTCCTGTGCCGCTCTCGCCCTGAATAAGGACTGTTGCCGTTGTCGGGGCGATCTTGTCGGCCATCGCGATGAGGCTCAGGATCGCCGGACTTTTACCGACGATTTCCATGCCTTTGCTGTCCTGACTGGAGACCAAGGTTTTGAGAGCTTTGTTTTCCTTTTGAAGAAGCCGCTGCTGCTCGAGAATTCTCTCGTGCGCGCGACGGAGTTCGAGGGTTTTTTCCTCAACCGCGAGCTGAAGTTTTTTATTAAAGGTCCTCGCGTCGCTATAGAGCCTGCGATTCGTGATTGCAACAGCGACCTGAAAGGCGACTGCTTCGAGCGTAATCACGTCATCCACATCGAAGGCGTCGATCTGATCGCTCTCAATGTTGAGGGCTGCGACGACAACTCCATCCTTTATGATCGGGACGCAAAGCTCGGATTTCGTGTCAACGGGGACGGAAAGGTTCGTAAAGTTTCGATCATTCGACACATCGTTACACAAATAGCTCTGCTTGGTGCGGAGTACGAACCCGGTGATGCCCTCTGAGAAGGGGACGAGGTGCCCCATTTTCAGGTGATTGCGATACGCACCTGCTTGCGCCTGAAGTGTGAAGCCGAGTTGCTCGACGCTCCAGATATTGATGCTGTAGCAATTGAACCGGCTTTGAATAATGTTAACGATTTGCTGATAAAAATCTTCCGATTCCAAGAGGCTCTGAAGTTTTGCTGAAAGTTCATTGAGAAGGCGTAACTGAACTGCCCGTTTCTTTTGAGCGTTCTGTTGGGAGGATCCTTCAGTCAACATCAGAGACTTCCTTTTTGGCCTGCCGTATCGCCGTGAGAGCCGAGGCGCTCGGCCTTCGTTCAGCCGCACCGAACATATAGTTTTTACACGCCCCTGTCAACCAATCTTGACCTATTTGGTAAGGAACTGTGCGGTCTTGTAAGTGGCTGAAAGGTATTTAGAAAAAACACATTCGAGGACTGTCTTTGCGAAAAGAGTGAACCATCGGCGCTGCCGTGTCGCGACTGGGCGTGTCCGTTAATTAACTACGAATTCTGGCCGAAAAGAGTTTTGGAGGAAAGCTTTGCGATATTCGAGACTTTTCGAAATCTTATTCGCGATCGGATGCGCACTGTGCTTCCCGTCTAAGGCGATCGGTGCTGAATACTGCGTCATGCCGGCGGATTCGAAACCGTTGCTAGCATCAGAGCTGCCTGATCTTCAAGGAGTGCTCTTGCGCAAAGCAAAGCGGCTGAATACCGATTACACGCACCTGATCGATTTAAATTTTCTTCTCGACGTAAAGAAGACGCCCGAGCGGATTGAGGTGAGCAACTTTCATCAGAATCCCAATTTGAGTTCGGCTGAGCTGATTACGATGATCCAGCTCTATACGATGGCGACACTCCCCGCATATGGTGCGAACTGGTTTGGGCTACCCGAAACTTCGTTTCCACAAACTTATCAGGATTATCTTCAATTCGTGAGGCGTAGTGCGGGAATTCTCTCGAACGAGGCCAAACTCAGCCTGCTGTCGAGTCTCGGAAATAAGGCGTCAGACGGCTACGATTTTGGCGCGGGATTCAGAGAAACCGGGGCTGAGGCTGTTTTTGTGAATATGCGTTCGGGAGGAAAAAAAGGCGGAGTCTGCCGGGATATTCATTCTTTTATTTCCCAAGTCGCCGATGCGCTGGGGTTTCGGGCGGTCGGAACTCATAGCGGAATTTCAGGAGTTGCTCACGTTGTCGCGCACTATGTTGATCCAAAGACGGGCGAGTTTTACGTTCAGAATTACGACCGAATCATCAATACTCGGCAGAAGCGGCTCGACGAGGCGGTAGATGTTTCAACCCAGGTCATGAATCCTTTAACCGGCACGTCTTACATCGAGAGTCGCCCCGGCAAGATGCATCTTTATCAACCAAGAAACTCCCGATGGGTGAGTTCGTTGATCGAGGAAAGTGCTGACTTCCGCCCGGACCAATCTCTGTTGAACGTGACGATCGGGAATCGTGAGAATCGAATTGCCGCCGAGGTGAGCAAGCGATCCGGCCGGTCAGCCGTAAAAGCGTTCTTTCTGAATTCGCGGTACCGGGCCGAAGAGGGACCTTACGAATTGACGGCGGTCGGCCTCTCGGCGTCCACGGGCTCATCAAAAGTGCTCGTGAACGGCGTTATTGACGAGATCGGATACTTGGCCAAAGGCTATGCCGGATTCCTCTCGATCGAGGATCCGTTACTTTTGAGCGGAAGAGTGGGCGAGACCTGGCAGGATCAAAAAGCCTTTGTCGGTTTAAATATCATGGGGGCGGCCCGCATCGATAAGCTGACGGGGAAGCTTGAGGTGCGGGCCAACATGATCGACATCGGGATGCCCGTTGTCAAAGATGGTTTGGTGAACCTTTCAGCGCCTCAGCACGAACTGATCGCGGGGCTTAAGCACCGGACGACCCCGTGGATGTCGATCGAGGCGGCGCGGACGTATCAGATTGGTCCCAAGACAACCACGAACATTTCTCCCGTGCTTCGGACGGCATACGATAAAATCAACGTGATCGTGGATTCCCGCTCCGCCCTCAGGAAAGTCTATATCGTGAATGAAACCGGAGCTTATCTGATGGAGGGCGTGGATGAACTTTCGGCTGTCGGGATAAAGAACCGAATCAAGGCAGCGGTTCCCGCGGCAAAGCTCGGCGAATTTTCGGTAATTTACGATATCGGCACCATGGTTTCGAATGCGTCAAAAGATCCATTTTACGAAGTACCGGGAGCCCAGAGCGTCCGGTTGCTTTGGGAAAAAGCTTTCAGACGATTTCGTACCGGGGTTGAAGTGGGATACGCCACGGCTGAACGGCCTTTTTTCCTTTTTGAGCAACCCGGGATGGTGACTCCCGAGTTGAGCAATCAGAAAAAAGGAAACGGGTGGGCTCGTTTTATGATCAACGTCCCGTTTTAGGCCGCTTTCTAAATCGCTTCGACAACCAAAACCATCCCCATTCCGCCCGCAGCGCAGATCGAGATGAGACCCAGGTTTTTTTTCATGTCCCGGAGCTCATGGAGCGTCTGCAGAATCATTCGGGCCCCCGTCGCTCCGAACGGATGGCCGAGGGGAATGCTTCCGCCATTCACGTTGAGTTTGGCGCGATCGACCATGCCGATGGCCTGATCCATTCCGAGTTTTTCTTTCGCCCACTCCTTCGATTCGATGGCTCGTATCGTCGCGAGAACCTGGCCTGCGAAGGCTTCGTGCATTTCTATGAGATCGAGGTCGTTCCAGGTGATGCCCGCTTTTTTCAAAACACGCGGTATCGCGAACGCAGGGCCGATCAAAAGAGGTTCCTTTAAAATATCGACGGCTGATGCTGCCACGCTTCGTATCGCACCGAGGGGCTTTAACCCGAGTTCGCGCGCCTTTGATTCCCGCATGAGGAGAACTGCGGCGGCGCCATCGGTGAGCGGGCTCGCGTTGCCCGCCGTGATCGTTCCGTCTTTGTAGAAGACCGGTCTCAAGGAGGCCAATTTTTCAACTGAAGTATCGGAACGGATATCCGTGTCCTTGTCGACCACTTTCCCGTCCGGGGTACCGACAGGAATCACGTGAGTTTTGTAAAAACCACGCTCCCATGCCTCATGGGCCTTGCGGTGGCTGTCCACGGCATAGCGGTCCTGCTCTTCCCTGCTCACTTTGAACTGACGGGCCATCAAATCGCCGGACTGCCCCATCGAGAGCCCCGTCGTGGGCTCGTTAATTCCGGGGGCATGCGGCGTCATGAGGGCTGGTTTGAATTTGCTGAGATGGCTCAGTTTCTGAGCGGGAGTTTTGGCTTTCCCGAAATCCTGGAAGAAATCCGTCGCATCCTGACTGAATAACGCCCGGATCGAGCTGATCGACTCGACGCCCCCGGCGATCCCGATCTCGATCTGACCAGCCATGATTTTGGCCGCGATTCCTGCTGCGGCTTCTGCAGCGGATGCACAGTATCGGTTTAGAGTAGTGCAGGGGATGGTTGAGGGCAGACCTGCGTCGAATAGGGCTTCGCGAGAGACATTTGGTCCATCCGCTGGTGCGCTGACGATTCCAAAATAGATTTCGTCAATGAGCGATGGATCTACTTCGCTTCGGGCAACTGTCTCGCGGAGAACCGCGCCCCCCAGAGTCGAAGCGGGCAATTTCTTGAAAACCGTCCGAGCACGTGTGAACGGGGTTCGGGTTCCGTTAACCACGACGATCCGATCTGCTGTGTTCATGATCTCTCCTTAACGAGGCTTTTTTAGGGCGTGGTTGCGACAACCGGGGGATTGGACCATTTTGGTGTGACACAATTCCCCAATCCATAGGTTAGCCGCTTTACAAAAGTACCGTCGATATTCATCACGTAAATATTCTGCTGTCCGGTCCGGTTTGAACTGAAAACGATAAAATTTCCATCGGGGCTAAAATGGGGATCTTCGTTGTTGCCCTGATCTTTCGTAAGTCGTTCAATGTTTGTACCATCGGGATTCATGATGAATATGTCGAAATGCTTGTCGATCCAGCCGGCGAATCCGATTTTATTGTTTCGTGGCGACCAGGTGGGGGTCGCGTTGTAAATCCCGGCGTATGTGAGCCGCTGGACTCGCGAGCCGTCGGCATTTTGCGAAAAGATCATGGGTTTGCCTGTCCGGGAGGAAACGAAGGCGATGCTCTTCCCGTCGGGACTCCAGCTCGGATCGACGTCAGTCCCGAAGGATTTCGTCAGGCGCGTTACTTCTTTCTTGGCGGGATCAAGGGAGAATATCGCGGGGTCACCCAGAAAACTCATCGTGAGCGCGATTGTCCGTCCGTCGGGTGAATAGGCCGCGCCACTATTGATGCCCCTTCGGTTTGAAAGCATCCGGAAGCTCTCCGTTCCGAAGTCGAACTCGTAAAGATCCATGTTTTTGACGTTATTGCGGTGACGGGTATAAAGCGAATAGGCGATGCGGGTGCCGTCCGGGCTCCACGCAGGGGCAAACGCGGTCGAGCGATGATTCGTGATCTGTTTAACCTCGGTGCCATCGAAGTTCATGACGTAGATTTCTTTTTTCCGGGTCCGATCGCAAGTCATGGCGATCTTCGTCTGGAAAACTCCGGGTAGTCCGGTCAGGGCCTCGACGATGTTGTTGGCCAACGTATGGCCAACCGTCTTTGCTTCACGCTGGGCTGCGACATAGCGTTTGGCGAGGATCTGCTTTGAACCATGCGTGTCATAGAGATAGGCTTCGAGTGTCAAATTCGAGCCCTCGGATCGGAGCGTCGCTTTGACGAGGAATTCGGCTCCGATGCTGGTCCAGTCCGTCAGCTTGAAAGTTCCGATTGTCATGCCGGCTTTTCCCGGATCTTCTATGAAAGCGGAAGGGCTTAGGAATTGGAAGAGATCCATGAAGGAAAGGTCGTTCACCACGGTTTCGCTGATTGTCTTTGCGAAGCTTCCGTCTCGGGTGCCGGCGGTCCTGATTTCGGGAAAGGCGATCACCGTTTTTTTTGTCCGCGCGCTGCCTACCGGGATGTACGGGGCGTTTTGGCCAAAGGCGGTTTCATTCAGCAGAAGACCAAAGCAGCAGACCAGGGTGACCGTGATTATGCAAAGTTTTTGAATCATTTCTGTCCTGTGTTCTCGCGATTTCATCATAGGGGAAACCCCACCAAAATTCCATCTACCAGAATGGATGAAGCCAGCTCTGGCGGGGGCACCGGAAACGGCTGGCTTTCCATTAATGTCTGTTTGACGGCGCCGTCGAATTGCGAGTTTCCGGAAAGTTTTACGAAACGATATGTTCTCAGCCGGCCGCGTCCGTCGATATAGATCTGCACCTGTGCCGAGAGATTCTGGCGAGCGACCCAGACCGGGAGTGCCCAGGATTCCTGCAGTTTGGACCGGAGATTGTCGTAATAATTGGATTCAGCGGACTCGCGAGCATCTCCTGAAAGACTCGAGCCCTTTGATATGAAATTGCCCTTGACGACGGTCGGTCGGGTTTCCCCGTCGGCGGAGATCTTTTCGAGCGCCCTGATGCGTGCCAGCGCGCCCTTGAGCTTTTTGTCGAGTCCCTTCGTGTCCGGATGCTTTGGCTTCAGAACCATTTCGTCTGCGGCCGGTTTATCCGCGGTTTCCTTTATCGGGGCTGCGGGCGTTTTCAACTTGGCGCGGCGCAGCTCCTGATCGACTTTGTCCAATGCTTTTTTGATATCAGTCAAAGATGCGGAGGTGGCCGGTTTTGAGAGATCTTTCCTGAGCGCGTCCGGGAGTCCCACGATATCAACTCGGAGTGTTGGAACATAGGGGACCGGATTGCCCGGGAAAACGAGGCTTTTCACAATGACGAAAGCCATCAGCATTCCATGTCCGATGACGGACCATTTGAATGCAGTGGAGTAGTCCGCGGCGCCGGGCAGCAGCAAGCCGTTCGTTGCGGCAGAAGTTCTTGATTTACGCCCAGACGGAGCGAACATCATGCCTCACAGTTTAAGATCCGGATCTCCCGGTTCCGTAACTAACCCGACTCGATTGATCCGGGCCTTTTTTACTTCGGCCATGACCTGAGCGATGAAGCCGTAAGGGATGCCCTGATCAGCCTGAATGAAAATTTCGACCTGTGGTTTTACGGACGAAATCGCCTCGAGCTTCATTCGCAATAAGCCGCTTTGAATCGTGTTCCCGTTGATAGAAATCTGGCGTGATCGGTTGATCACGAGGATGACCTGGTCGGGGACTTCGGTTAAGCTCTGCGCGTTCGCTTTGGGCAAGTCGACCTGAACGCCTTGTTGCATCAATGGTGCTGAGATCATGAAGACGATCAGGAGAACCAACATGACGTCCACGAGTGGGGTCACATTAATTTCAGCCAGCGTTGTCGGAACCGAGCGCCTCGATATTGATCCAGACGCTCCGGAGCTGCCGCTCATTCCCATAGCCGCCATCTCTTAATGACCCTTTCGTCCGGCAAGGACGTTGCGTTGGATGATATTCAGAAAATCGTGAGTGAAACATTCCATCTCAACCGAAAGCCGTTTGATTTGGCCCACGAAATGGTTGTAAGCGATGACCGCGGGTACAGCGGCCGCGATTCCTGTCGCCGTGGTGATGAGCGCCTCTGAAATTCCCGGAGCCACGACCGCCAGATTGGCCGCGCCCGTCACTCCAATGCTTTGGAAGGAGTTCATAATGCCCCAAACCGTTCCGAAAAGTCCCACAAACGGAGCGGCGCTCGCCGTTGTTGCTAGCCATCCCACATGGTGCTCGTAGGCGGCGATCTCGGCATTTGAGGTGCGAACCAGGGCGCGGTAGATATTCTCGACACGCTCGGAGGCGTTCGCGGCATCCGTTGCCGAGAGTTTTTTCAGCTCTTTCACACCGGATTGGAAAACGGCCGCGATGGGTGAGCTTCCGTATTTCCCGACTTTTTCGATAATTTCATCGATATTCTTACCGTGCCAGAAGATGTTCAGGAACTCGGTGTTCTGCTGAATTGCTCTTTTCAAAGATCGCCATTTCATCAGAATGATGGCCCAGCAGAATACGGATGCCGCAAGCAATACGAAAAGCACAAGTTTTGCGACGGGTCCCGCGTCGGCAATGAGCCCGACCACTCCCGCTTGGATGTGTGTACTTGGCATAGTAAAACTCCTTCTGGTGACCCGGCTATTCTAGCGACTCTGCTGAGGTCTCAAAAGGATTTTCTTATATCTAAAGCCGGTACGCGCAATATCGATCATCAGCAGGGCTTGAAAGGCAAAACCGGAGAGCGGACCGCCGGATCCACCGGTTAAAAACCGTCCGGAATCGGAAGTCCCCGCCAGCTCCTGCGCGCCAGCCTGGTATTTGAAGAGCAGAATTCCAGAAAAATCATTCCCGAGAAGCGGAAGGCTGAATATCGGATGAAAAACGATGAGAATGGCGGCCCAGAAGCCCGCGCCTCGGACGAAGTCGCGATCGGCGAGAGTTCGAAGGGATAGGGCGATTGAAGCAAGAAAGAGACTGATGAGATGCATCACACCGAGATCGAATTGGAGAGCCTTGATGGAGCAGTAAAGAATGGCGGTCAGGGCTGCCGCAATCATTTCACCCTGGAGGCGGTCCATGCGGTACTCGGGGCTCAGGAATCCGCTTCGAAGAGAGCCCATGATTTTCTGCCGAAAAATAAATTCTTCGCAGTAAACGAACATCAGAATCAGCGTGATTCGCAGGAAAAGCCCAGGCAGAGCGAGGGCGACATCTTCGAGCTGGATAAAAAAGCCAAGATAACGATAAAGTCCGCTGAGCAGAAAGGCAACCACGATGCCGGTAGCAAACACGATTCCGTGTAGTGCTCCGGGGATAAATCGCTTCCGTAGCCGTTCGAGTGTGATGAGATCGGTGCTTTTAGTCGATGTAAGCGGGTTGAGCCAGCAGAGAAATGCCACAAACACCAAAGCAGAAAGACCGATCAAAGGTAGTTCATTCGAGCTAAAGACTTCTCCGATTTCTTCAAACCTCGGAAGGACCGGCGGCGCTGGCATGGGAGTTTCATGGTTGCCCCAAATGCCGAGCTGTAAAGCTGATGGCATCAAGAAGTAGATGATGAAACTCAGGATCAGGAGCCGAAAAAGCAGTGTCCAGACGGAATACGCAATCGTGAGGACTCCGGAACGGATCAGCCAATCATGCTTTCTGCTCCACCTCGCGAGTCGCGTGACTGAATCGGATCGGTCCTGATGGAACCTAACTGCCATTTGGAATTTCAGAGGGAGCCGGGAGCGGCTTTAAAGGATCAATCACCGGGGCGTCGAAAACTTTGCCTTCTTCAATGCTCCTATGGAGAAGGATGTCTTCAGCATGTGCCCAGACCAGCGGGCACGCTACTCCGCGCCCGACCATTGCGCCCGCGATATTCGGCAAGGGCGGCGTGATTGTTTGTTCCGGTATTAGATCGCTTTCTATGGCGCTCCTTTCCAAAGTGAAAAGCTGCGCGCGGGCCCTGTCCAGATTACCGGCCGCGACGGCGAAATGGCCGCGTTCACCCGCGAGCAAAGGCCAGAACCCTCCTTCGCGATCCGCACCATAAACGTCCCGGTTATAACGGCGGTAGACCATGGAACCTGGCGAAGTTGGATCTTTGGTTGATACCCCGAGTTGCGGCGACTCATAAATAGACATCGTATTCAGGATTCTGGGGTCTGAAGGTGATCGAAGTCTCATTCTAATCAATTCCAAGAAACCGCCGTCGATTATTTCCGCCGCGAATGCCTTTCCGGCTCCGTTCGCGAGGTCGATTGGCTCCGGTTCATCAGGACTTCCGGCAGGACTAATTCGTAAGTAATAGTTTTGCCCGAGTGGCCCCTTTTGCACAAGGGTCCAGGTTTCGATGAACGTCTGCCAGCGGTCGGCAACCGAACTTGCTGTTGGATCGTTGGTTAAAAGGCTGGCTTCTTTGAGTGCCGCGATTTCAGCGGCAATGGTTGAAGGCGAGTAGCCACCAAGTTCCTCCCATCGGTCCTGCTGGGTTGACGGACCGTTTGCAATAATAAAAGCGGCTGCTTTCCGTATCATCTCGAGATCGTCCTGCGTGAGTGCGTAGACTTTTCTCTTCTGAAGCTGCGCCGCAAGAAGAATGGGGAAGGCGACTTGGTCCATCTGCAGTCCGCGCCAATAGGGAGTACCGTCAACCCAGAAGTTCTGCGGCCATGAGCCGTCCGCCCGCTGAGTCTTAAGGAAGTAACGCAAAACGTTTACCGGAGTCCGTACGTCCCCGGCGGCGAGTAGGCCCATCGCGGCGTGATAGAGATCGCGGGGCCAGACCACATGATAGCCGCCGGTGCCGTCCATCGCGTGATCATTATCCAGCGGTGCTGGTTTGGAAAAGGAGGCGGCAATAGCCCCCTTTTCGTATTTGTCTTCGTGCATCTTGATGATTTCTGCGGATCGGCGGGCAAAGACGCTTTCGGTGATAAAACGCGTTCCCCGCGTCAGGACGGAATCTTGAAGTTCCTGGAGATAACCTTTCCACGAATTTTCATACTGGCTTCGGACTTGGTCAAACGGGATAAGAAGCGAGGTCTGCGCGTAAGTCTGGGCCTCGGAACGAGTTCCTCCGAAACCAAGGGCCAAATCGAAACTGAAATCCGAGGCTTGGGACATTCTCACTTCGCCAGTGAGAGCGATGTTACCCGGACCGGCCTCATAAAAGATGTTTGTCAGGCTGAAATGTTTCGAAATATCCTGCCAGCCGTCCGAGAATCCGACGTAGCCGACGGAAGTCGCTACCCAGGGGTTCGAGCTCAGGAGCGCCGCATGCACGGGCTTGAATTCATGCGGAACCTTCCGGGAGTTCGGGGTCAGCTTCGTCGCGAAAAGGCCATCGTGGCTGGCGAAACCGAGATTTTGTGAACCCGTATTGTTGATGGCGGGTTTGAAGAGGACAAAAAGCCGCAGTCCCGGCTGTAGTCTCCGCAAAGTCGTGTGAATCCTGACGACGGGTGCCGCGGTATCAGTCACGATCTCCTGCTCAAAGGCATACCGGCCCGAGCGTTCCTGTCCCGAGATTCTGACCGTCATTCCTTCATTCACGAAACTGACGCTCGAAATCGTGTCGCGCTTTTGTTCCGAAAAGAAATTTTGCCCGTCGGTCACTAGGAATTGCAGATCGCCCACCTGTGCCTGGTCGATATTGGGGTAGAAAACTTCGGTTAAGACGCCATCAGCCACTGTAAACCAGACGGGGGAATTGGCGGTCGTTGGCTCATACGCTGTTCCAACGGCTTGCTTCAGTGCCGAAGCCCATCGATGCGGAATTCCCGGCGCGCCAAACGCGTCTGCGTGGGCCGACGAACTGAGCAGGAGCAGCAAACTGAAGAGTGCTGAAACCGGACGGATCATAGATTCTCCAAAGTTAAAGGCTGCTTGGAAGCGCTTTTCTCAGCAGCCGAATAGCCGCTAAGCCTAAATTCGGGTGGTATTTTTGTCAACTAAACACGGCGCGCATTAACGCGACGCAGTAAAGCCTTGAGCATCTCTCGGCTTCGACATGATTGGACTGCGGATAAATTTGGTAGGATACTGTTAGGCGGGGGACCGATCAGTTGATTTCTGTTGCTGGTGTCACGAAATTCTATGAACGTGCCCGTGTGCTCGATCAAATTCATCTCGAGCTGGGAAAAGGGGAGTTTCTTTACCTGTTGGGCGGGACCGGAGCGGGCAAATCAACGCTTCTTCGGATTTTGAGCACGGAAGAGCTTCCCGACGCGGGAACCGTCTCCTTGTTTGGTTACGATCTCGCGACGGTTTCGGGAACGGCCTTAAGGGCAATCCGACAATCGATCGGGACTATCCCTCAGGATATCCGCCTGATTCCGGATTTTTCGGTACTCGACAATGTTGCGCTATCTGTTTCGCTCGGAGGCAGGCGCGCGTTGCCTGCTCAGGCCCGTTCGCGAATCAACGATTTGCTGGAACGCCTCGGCCTTGGCCCCAGGCGCGATCAGATGGCGATGACTCTTTCGCGCGGCGAGGCGCAACGAGTTGCTGTTGCACGAGCTCTCGCGCGATGTCCCGAGCTCATTCTCGCGGACGAACCGACGGGTGCGCAGGATCGCGACTCCGCGTGGGGGTTGATGGATCTCTTCCTGAAGGCGAATCTCACCGGAGCTGCCGTAATTTTAGCGACCCACGACCGCGAAATTGTTCGTAGAGTGAGAAAGCGTTGCGCGGTTTTGAAGTCAGGACGATTGCTGCTGGAGGAATCGCTGTGTACCTATTGAGATTGGCTCTACGCCCATGGCGTCGGGCACCATGGAACCAGTTCCTTTCAGCTTTGGCCTCGGGCATCCTTCTCTTGCTAGCTGCTTTCATGGCTTGGCTCCAGGTCGGACTTGAACCGGTGTTGATTCGACTCAACTCCGAACAGGTGATCACCGCATATCTGGAGGCATCCGTCGAAAAGGCCGAGGAATCGAGAATCGCGGATTCTATCCGAACTTCCCTCGGGGCAGAAGCCATTCGCCAATTCGAGGTCGTCGATTCGGAGCGGTTCATCAGGAACCTGAAAAGTAAACACCCTGTTCTCGCGGATGACCTTGAAGGCTTCGGTTCGGAAATGTCGCTCATTATTCCTCGTTACGTTTCCGTGACCGGATATTTTTCCGATTCCGCCTTGGACGCAATTCGAACGATCAAAGGCGTCGAATCGGCGGAAAGCTCGAGAGATCGTTATCGCCCGATTCTTGGGGCGTTTGGGGCATTAAAAGGGGTCTCGGTTTTATTTATCGGAGGCCTGATTTTGGCGCTTCTGACGGGATTGCTCCAGCTGGCCAGAATGAATTCGCAGATGCATGAAGATGTCATTTCATTCCTGCGGCTCTGGGGTTCTGGACGGGGCGCGGCTCGGGCTCCAGGGCTGCTTGCCGGGATGAGTATTGGGTTTGTCGGCGGTTGGGTTGCTTTTTCCGGTTGGATTCTCGGATCCCGCTGGCTTGCCTCCCACATTCGCGCTTTGTCGCCGCTTTTCAGTGACATGGCACTTCCCAGGCTCGAATGGGCGGCCCTGCTCTGGATCGCTGGAATTTTGCTCGGATTACTTTCGGGCCTCTTTGTCGCAAGGACAGCTGAGCGTCGTTCGATTCAGATCGGCTCTGGGGGGAATGCGTGGGTGTAGCCCCTGAAGCTGGCGAGAAATACTCAAAGTCCGTTCTTTGCCGTGCCCTTCTTGTTATTTTGACGATCAGCGGGCTAGCAGCCAAAAATGAACTCTGGGCTTTTCCGAAACCTGGTGTTTCGAAGGTGGGCCGCCAGCCTGCGCAACTTTCCAAAAGGTTGAGTGAACTTCGGATCGAGGTGCTCGATCTCGAGCAGAACCTGATCGATTGTCTGAAAACACAGCGAGAGGCTCGCGCCAACATGAAGAAGCTTCAACAGTTGATCAGACTTCAACGAGAGGAGCGTTTGCTTGGTCGCAAGCGGCTGGTTGAAATCGAGAAAACGATCAGTGATTTGGAAGGCCGTCGTGAAACTCTGAAGGAGCGGATTCGTTCCCAACAGAACGAGATTCGTCGGAATTTAAAAGTGCTTGAGCGCTCCGACCGTGTTGTCTCTGGAGGGGAGTCCGGGTTTGACATTATCGAAAACGAGCGATCGGAGGCCCCGCACCGCAAGGTTCTGGCTCATCTTGTCGACCGCGGATTGAAGGAAACCGAAGCGCTCAGGGTCGATCTAGCTGACGCCGAAAAGTTAGAAGGCCAAATTCAAGAGGAAAAACAGCAGCTTGTGTATTTATTTCAGGACCTGAACGAGCAGGAAGGTGTTCTTGAGCTCAACCGGCAGCTTCAAGTTGAGCTTCTCGAGAAGAAACACCATGAGCGTCTGGTTCAGCTCGAGAATTATCGCAAACTCAAGAACGCCGAAGCACAAGTTGAAAGGCTTTTGAAAGAATTCAACGCCCGGCTGGAACTTGAGCAGGCGATCCGGACCGAGCGTGTCGCTTCAAAAGCCATGATTCAGGGAGTTTTTGCCAAGCAAAAAGGGCTCCTGCCGATGCCAGTAGCGGACGGCAAGATTGTCGGAGCCTTCGGTCGTGGTTATGACTCCAAATCCGGGCTTTATGTTTTTAAGAAGGGCATTGAGATTTTTACAGGGAAAAGAAAACCGGTTCGTGCGGTTTCAGCAGGCAAAATCGCTTTTTCCGGGAACCTTCCAGATTACGGGAGAGTCGCCATCGTCGACCATGGGGACCACTTTTACTCGCTTTGCGCACATTTGGGTGAGCTCTCCAAGAAAATGGGAGATCCGATAGCGAGCGGTGATCAGATCGGTGTAACAGATGACTCGGGTACTCCGGTTTATTTTGAAATTCGGGCCCGAAACGTTGCAGTGAACCCATTGCAGTGGCTGTCCAATTAGTTTAGCCTTTTCTAATGATCCAATTCACAAGAAAAGTCTCGCTTCTAGGGTTAGTTCTCAGTGTCTCCTGGCTCGGCATCGTTGTCGGTCAGAATCTTAGCCGTGAAATCGCGGCCGTGACCGTTCAGGCGGCCCCCCTTACGGGCGTCGGGTCTTCAAAGCAGGACTCCAAGCAGGACCGCTACGAAAATCTGGAGCTTTTTCAGAAGGTGCTCCATTTCGTCGAAGCGAATTACGTGGAAGACAAGATCAAGAACAAAGATCTTGTCTACGGCGCCATCAAAGGAATGATGGAAACCCTGGACCCGCATTCCTCTTTTCTTCCTCCTGATGTTTTCAAGGACATGAAGATAGACACGTCCGGAAAATTTGGCGGGCTTGGGATCGAGATCGGGATGAAGGATAACATCCTGACGGTGATTGCGCCTATTGAGGACACTCCGGCGTGGAAGGCCGGCCTCAAGCCGAACGATCGGATCGTCAAAATCAACAACGAGAGCACGAAGGGGATGAATCTTGTCGAAGCGGTTTCGAAGATGCGCGGCAAGAAGGGAACCGATGTGATGTTGTCGATTTATCGCGAAAGTTTCGAAAAAATCCGCGAAGTCACGATCACCCGCGACATTATCAAAATCCAGGCTGTAAAAAACGAGGAGCTCGAGCCGGAGTTCGGGTATGTGCGTCTTTCCAGCTTCAATGAAAACGCCGCTGCCGACGTGAAGAAAGCGATTGAAAAGCTCGAAGGGAAGCACAAATTGAGGGGGCTCGTTTTCGACCTCCGAATGAATCCGGGCGGGTTGCTGGATCAGGCGGTCGAAGTCTCGTCATTGTTCATTGATGATGGCGTCGTTGTTTCCACGATCGGTCGCAATCCAGACCAGAAAGAAGTCAAATACGCGAAAAAAGGAAATGCACGAAAAGACTTCCCGGTCGCCGTTCTCGTGAATTCGAGTACCGCTTCGGCAGCAGAAATCGTTGCCGGTGCTCTCCAGGATCACAACAGAGCGATCATCATGGGTCAGCCGACCTTCGGAAAAGGCTCAGTTCAGACTGTTATTGAATTGGGGCAGGATCTCGGCCTTAAACTCACGATTGCCCGCTATTACACGCCGAGCGGTCGAAGCATCCAGGAAAAAGGGGTTCAGCCCGACATCCTCCTCGATGACTTTGATCCGAAGCTTCTCGCCGAGGCGCGACGCAAGCAGGACTACTTCCGTGAGAAGGACCTGAAAGGTCACATGGTCAATACGGATGAGGAAGCGAAGGAATTTAAGAAAGAAGAATTGGACGCTCTCAGTAGCAGTAAAGAAAAGAAGAAGGGCACCGAAAAGGCGGCTGCTACGGATAAGGTCAAAGAGGAAGATGAAATGGCGCCCATGAAGTTCAATCCGAAGGAGGATTTCCAAGTCCGCGAGGCATTGAACTACCTGAAATCCTATGAGGTCTTCAAAAAGCTCGCGATCGAGCAGAGGCCGGGCAGCGGCGCCGCAGTCAAAAAGACGGCCGCGAACCAGTAATCGATTGTATGGCTCACGACGACTTGCCCCTTTTCGCTCAGGCCCGAGAGTCGTCACAGCCGAAGCATTGGACAGTTACCGAGATTACGGCGCGTATCCGAGGGGTGCTGGAGCCGGCGTTTCCACTCGTGTGGGTGAAGGGTGAAGTCAGTAATTGCCGACCCGCTTCTTCGGGTCACGCGTATTTTTCGCTCAAGGACCAGAGCGCCATGATCTCGGCCGCCGCCTTTGGGTGGGGCGCGCGCCGCAGGTCATTTGAACTCAAGGACGGTCTTCAGGTTCTCTGTCGCGGTAAGATCTCACTTTATGCTCCAAGGGGCAGTTATCAGCTCACGGTTGACCACATCGAGCCGCTCGGCGCCGGTGCCTTGCAGATCGCCTTTGAACAGCTCAAAGCCAAGCTTTCGGCTGAAGGTTTGTTCGATTCCAAAAGGAAGCGAACTCTGCCCGCCTTCCCGAAACGCGTCGCCGTAGTGACTTCTCCCACCGGAGCGGCGATTCAAGACATGTTGAACATCTTGAAGAGGCGGGCTCCGCACCTTCACGTCACGATTATTCCGGCGCTGGTCCAAGGTGAGGAAGCGCCACGGCAAATTATTCGCGGATTGGAATGCGCGAACCGCTGGAATCTCGGCGATCTGGTCGTTCTCGCGCGGGGGGGTGGCAGCATCGAGGATCTCTGGTGTTTTAACGATGAAGCTTTAGCCCGCGCTATTGCTGCATCCAGGCTCCCGGTTATTTCCGCGGTCGGGCACGAGATTGATTTCACCATTTCGGATTTCGTTTCGGATTTACGTGCGCCGACTCCTTCGGCCGCGGCGGAGTTGGTTTCCGGTCACTGGGTCGAGGCGGTTGCTAAAGTCCGGGATTGCACGCAGAGGCTCCAAGCCGGGATTAGGCGCGACCTTACAACGAGAAAAACGCTCCTTCAGCATGTCACGGCCAGGCTGATCAGCCCGAAGGACCGCTTGCGTGAGCAGATACAACGCTGCGATGAACTCTACATGCGACTCCTGCGCGCTTTCAAGGCTCGCTTGGATCGTCGAAAGTCGGTGATTGAACAGATGTCTGGCAAGCTCGATGCCCTTTCTCCTTTGCGTGTTCTCGAGCGCGGCTATACGATTATTCGTGATCCCGCCCAAGGTGGGTTCGTGATCAGGAGCGCGGCCGAAGTCAGCGCCGGGCAGGAATTGCAGGTGACATTCCGTGATGGACAGAAAGCGGTTCGGGCGATCTAGCGTTCTTTTTGTCGGTGGATTTTGTTATCTCGTGACGTGTGGAGCAGGCGCGAAGGACCACGAATTGAGGGCGGCACAATTGCCTGAGCAGGCCGTGAAAATCGCTGATTTTCGGGCGGAGCTCTCGACTTCACAAGTTAAAGACGGTTCGGTCGTGATCGTTTCCGTCGGCCTTCCCGAGGAGCTTGCTGACGCGTCCGTGAAGGGCGATTTCGAAGGTATTCAGCTCCCGTTTTTCGCGGACACTTCGAAAGGCGAGTACCATGCCGTTCTTGGCGTGCCGTACAATCATAAGGCCGGTGAAACGAAGGTAAGTATTCGAGTTTTTAAAGACGGGATTGAACATTTCAAGGCGAAGGAGCTGCCGATTACCATTCTGAACGGGCAATATGCCTCTGAAACCCTTCGCGTCGACCCGCGGCACCTCAATCCGACTAAAAAGGATATTAAACGGATTTATCGCGACAAGGCGGAGGTTGGAAAAATATATTCGCAGCTTATTCCGCGGAAATACTGGAAGGGTCCGTTCAGGTTGCCAGTCGAGAGCGCGATGACGAGTGTCTATGGTACGAAACGGGTGTTCAATGGTCGATTTGCCAGCTTTCATTCGGGACTCGATTTCAAGGCCCCTGTCGGAACGCGAGTCTATGCCTCGGCTCCAGGAGAGGTTGTTCTGGCAAAAAATCTCTTTTTTACCGGCAACACGGTCATGGTCGACCACGGATATGGAGTGCTCACGCTGTATGCCCATTTGAGCAAGATTGATGTGAAGCGAGGACAGCTGGTCGATCTGAACACGCTTCTCGGTCTTTCAGGAGAAACGGGGCGAGTGAGTGGGCCGCATCTCCACTGGCAAGCAGTCGTTCATAAAATGAAGGTGAACCCGCTTGATTTGACGAAGGTGATGAAATGAGACACTCCCGGCTTTGGTTTTGTCTTCTGTTTGGAGTTTTTGTTTCTCTGGAGTTTTCTGCCGTAGCCTGGGCTGCCCGCGAGACGGTGATCGAGCATCCGAACGCGGAGCTCAGGCAAGGCCCTGGAAAGAAGTTTCCTCTCCTGGCGAAGCTCCCGGCGGGAACCTGGGTTTCAGCGAGTAATTACCCCATCGACGGCTATTATAAAATCCGAACGCTCATGGGGCAGATCGGGTGGGTCCCGGCGGATGTCTTTGGAACGGTTTACCGGGCCTCTGTTGAGACGGATTCAGTTCTCGTCCGGAATGGAACGAACACGAAAGCGAAGGTGCTCTTCACTTTGGAAAAAGGGGCCGCGATCAGTGCAATGGGATCCCCCGTGAACGGCTGGGTGGCTATTCGTAACGGAACTGAACAGGCCGGCTGGATTCCGGCAACCGCGGTATTCGTCGATTTTTCCGCAGTGGTGATTGCTGGAAGCGTGGAAGTGCGTCAGGGACCTACGGCCGCGACACCGGCGATTGCAACGCTCGCCCGAGGCACCTGGGTGACCTCTAGCAAGGGTCTGAAGAACGGGTTTTATAGGATTCGAACCCCTGATGGGAGACTCGGATGGGTTCCGTCGAAGGCGATTGATTTCAGACAGGCACCCGAGGTGAATGAGCCGGTTCAGGCAGCTGAGGATTCTCCACCGGTTGAGGATGCTCCTCCAACCGAAGACTGGTAAAACGTCCTTCACCGCCTAGGATCTGAAGCTGAACAGCTTTAGAATGGAACGCAGAAGCCAGATTGCGAGCACGACCGTGAGCAGGATCGTGAATAGTCCGCCAAAAGCGGCGAACCCGATAAAAGCGATGATGATGGCGAAGATAGGCGCGAGTACCGGGATGAGCAAAGCAGCCAGCGGGCCGGCTTTCCAAACGTGAACGCGAGCTTGCCGCTGATCTGAGTAGCCGAAACCTTCCGAGTGGGGCTCAGAATTGACTGGCTCGCCCTGGCGGTCGAGAACTACGCCTTCTTTTACTTCCAGGATACTTCCATCGTCAGCTCGGATTTGCGCCTTCTTAGTCAAAAACAATTCTCCTGCAGGCGCAGGTCTATCGCATTTTCGACTGAATTGGCTATCCGGAAATATTTTCCATGACTAGCTCCGGACAGTTCGCCGTCCAGCTCAGTTTGTAATGCCAACTGCCTGCTTTTTGTTGAATCCCGTCTACTCTCGCGCGGGTATCCATCGACCGGCCCGATTTCGGATCGAGCAGATTGACAAGAATGCTCGAGCCTTCCGTGAACGGGGGCGCTGACAGAGAGTGGTGGCTGATCAGCTCGCATCCGCGCTCGGAGGCGAGGCGCAGCTGGCCGCTGATCGCGCTTCGCCTGTCGTGGCAGATCGCCTCAAGCGGCAGGATGGAGTCGTGTCTCAGGACGGGTTTAGCGCTTTTTGCGGGCTCGCCCGATGAGGCATCAATGGAGAGAGGCGGCGGTGCGGGGTCAAGCGGTAGCCATTCTTTGGCTTTTGCATTCCAGGTCCAGGAGAAATCGCGGAGTTTTCCGCTGGATTTCATGGAGTCGAACTCGTCCTGGGTATAGGGTCCGAACGCTCGGCCGGATTTGCCTAAATATATTTGCGTGCTCATTGCGACACCCTCTTCATTTTGATCGCTAGGTATTTGTCCTTGCTTGAGCAATTGTCGAACAGGTTTGCCTTGAAAGACCCAAGCTCGTCTTCCCAGATTTCGCCGCCCTCTTCGTCGGGTCCGGTTGCGGACCGGCCCCAATCCCAGTTCTTCTCGTCCCGTCGCGGTCCGTCCTCCCTGATTTTTTCTGCAATTTCCTTGTAGTCGGGATGAGCGTTCTGCCAGATGATGTCGTGACTGGCTCCATTATAGATTTCGACTTCAACCAGTTGCAGGTTCTCGCCGATTTCGTCCAGCTGGGCGAGCATCCGGCGCGAACGGTTTGCCAAATCGGCATTGATCGCGGCTACAAGCTTGCCTTCGCGAACCGGGCTCTGTTTCAGGTGATTTTTGAGAATGACTTGCCAGACGGGAGCGGCCCGTTCAAGCCTTCGGAGACGGGTCATCTGTCGTTTCAGAACCGTCAGATCGTTCCGGATTTTTGCCGGAAGTTCTTCTCCTGGTTTTTGCTTCATTTTGGCGAGGTGGAGCCTCGGCTTTAGATCGCGGATGAGCGCGAGGATTTCGTTAACGAGCCTGTTCTGCTCCTGAGCACCGGATTTTCCAAGGCCGAGCGCGAAATCTTTTTCATCGAACAGGAGATTGATTTCGTCCTGATGCGAGATGAATAGAGGCGAGCGCACCCATTCGCTTGAAATTCGTTCCGGCGCGACGTCTTTCTGGCTTTTTCTGAGATAGCGGACGGCGAAAGGGTAAAGCAGGCGTTGATCGGGGGCTGCTATCCAGTTCGAAAGCCACCGGTATGATTGTTCATAGTACTTCTGGAAAAGTTTGATCGCATTCACCGATTGCGGGTACTGGCAGAGCTCCGCCATCGCCATGGCCATGACCATCGGTGATTCGGGAGCGAAAGTATGGCGCAGTCCACCCGCTTGGAGGTTCATCGAAGTCCCAATGGCCTCGCCGTAGTGTTCAGCCATGAGTTGTGCCCACGCAAGCTCCGAAAGCGATCGAGCCAGCTCATTCGAACTTTTGGTCACGATTTTCCAGTGGCTGATTGCCTTGTCATATTGTCCCAGACTATAAAGCGCGCGTGCAGCGATGATGTGAGCTGTATCGACATAGCGGCTCAGGGGCTGTGGTATCGCGGGAGAGGCGATGAACTTCTCGGATTCCTGAATTGTGAGCTTATGGTTGCCGATGCGCGCGGCCCAAAGAGCGCGTCCGAGTGTCTCGTAGGCTCCAGCGCCTTTGAGGAAGCTGAGTGTTCGCTCGGCATCCTTCGAGAGAGACTTAACGGGCGCGTCCTGGGCAACGAGAAAACGGACTTCCGCAGCCGCGGCTTCCCAAACGACGGCACGTTGTTTGGGGGTTTTCGCGTGGGAGAGGTAGGCTTGAAATTGCTGAACCGCTTCTCGCGGAAGAGCCAGCGACGGGTAGCGTGAATGAATCCTCAGGAGGCAACCCAAAGCGGCAAGCTGGACTCCTCCGAATTCGGGGTTGAAGGGCCGTGAAGCGATTGATGAAAATCCTCCGTGCGCGACGTGGATCAGCTTCGCTTCGAAAAGCGACCGCGAAATCCAGTACTCTCCGAAGATCTGGCCCTCGGCTTTTTTGCTGATTTGCCGCAGGCCCAAAGCTTCAGAAAAACCTTGTACCGGCTTGAGCCGCTTGATCAAGAAGTCCTTCCAGTCCTTTTGAAAATCTTCTGGAACCGGCAGGAGCTTCTGTTCCTGGCTCACGGCACTCACGGCAACTCCCGCGCCGTTCGAACTCCCAAAATTCCAGATTTCCCGATCCGTGCAGGTGTCTTCGCCAGAAAGCAGCCCGACCGATCGTTGCGCGTCAGCGCTGTTCGATGTGCTCGGAGTGCCCATGCCGTCAGCGCTTGGTGGTTCTGCACCGAAACTTGCCCAAGCCGCAATCAGCGGTACGGCAATCATTGCCGACGAAATGAGGAGTTTGGAGAACGGCTTCATTTCGGGAATCCCACGAGAAAGGTTGCGCCAAAGGTCACGGCATGAGTCCAGTTGATGCGTTGGCCCTTGATTGTCCCATAGGTTTGCGGGTTAATCTTTTCTTTGATTGTTTCGCGGTACCACATCGGACGGTAATCCAGACGGAGGGACATCCATTGGGTCATATAGACTTGCTGACCGATGCCGAAGAAGGGCGTGAGAAAGCTTCCGCTTTCCGTTCGCGTCATGCCTGCCCCAGCCGAAATATGCATATCGTAGTAGATGATCTTCTTGCCGACCAGGCTGAGTTTTCCGTAGAGAGGACTTGCGGTCACCTCGGCTCCCATAAAGGCGCGAGGTTCGTTCGTGTTGACGCGCGGTTCTCCTGACCATTCTTGGAACGCGATTTGCGCCGATGACGGTGCAACAAAACTTCGCCAGCCAAACGCGTGAACTGCCCAATATTCAGAAAAATGGAATCCGAGACTCAGTCCCGCTGATTTGACACTGAGGAAGGGGTCGCTCGAGACAAGGCCTCCGAAGGTCGCGAGTTCGAACTTGAATTCCTTCGAATAAAGCCGGTTCTGAACGACGCCGAGTTCGGACTCGTTGCCGCGGGCCCAGTATTTTTCCTTGATCGTATCGACGTTCACTTTTTCAGCGCCGGCAGCTCCCGTGGAAAAGCCCGGGGTGGCGGTTCCGGCCGCTTTCCCGCTGGAATCTGCGGCCAAGGCGGGTTGGGTTAATCCGAGCAAGCTCAGTAATAAGAAATGTACTATTCGGGACACTTTTTTTGACGAATCCATGTCAGCCACCTCCCAGGGTTTTGAAGATGAAGGGATACGAAACGCCGACTTCAATACGGCCTTTCGGTTCGGGGAACTTCCAGGTATTCAGTCGTCTCAGAATGCAATCATCAAGAGCCGGATCGGGTAACGTCGAAGACTTCACTTCCGATGACTTGACGACACCATTGCCGCCGATCGTGAAATTCACGATCAGGCGACCTTCGATTCCCGAAGCGCGGAGCATTGCCGCTTCATAGCAATACCGAATCTCGCTAAGATGCTTGTGGATGACTTCCCCCACTTGCTCTTTGGTCAAGCCTTCTTCGACGCTGGTGTTGCCGAGGTCAAGCGAGACGAGGGAATTTCCTTGTCCTTGGATTCCAGCGTGCTGGCCCTTCCCGTATCCGACGCCGGTTCCGCCGCCCGCGCCACCTGCGCCGCCGATCGAGCCGACCTGAACATTCTTCGCGTTCATCAGGCCGATTTCGGCTCCGGTTGCCTGAAGGGCGCTGGATTTGCTGTCAAAGAGCTTCCGGGCATTGGCCGAATTTCGTGTGCCGACGACGATATCGGATTGTGCGAGGAGTCGGGTCATCCCGCCCTTAAGAAGACCGTTGATGCTGTTGCGCAGTGC
This sequence comes from Bdellovibrionales bacterium RIFOXYD1_FULL_55_31, assembly GCA_001770175.1. Taxonomy (GTDB): domain Bacteria; phylum Bdellovibrionota; class UBA1018; order UBA1018; family UBA1018; genus XYD1-FULL-55-31. Next base: position 22,630 of record MEQK01000100.1, read on the forward strand.
TTTGGCACGAAAAGCCTGGACGACTGCTGCATCCTGAATTTTTGTCGTGCCCTTCTTCTCGCTTCCACCGGCGTCTTCCTGTCCGGCTGGTTTTTGGGGTCCCATCACGATTTTTGTGAATTGCGGGGGGACGAGTTCAGTCTCGGCGGGAGGTTTTGGCCAGATGAAACACAGCGCTATGAAAAGACCGAATGCGATCCCCGCATACCGCAAGGAATGCTTAAACCAGGCTGTCTCGGGATCGGGTATCTCGATTTCGCTGCGTGTGAGGTCTTGGGCGCTGGGGGCTTGGACCAATCCGAAATGCCAGGTCTGTGTGCCCAGAATGATCTGGCACTGGAGCAGTTCTTCGGGGGAAATCGAGACCGGCGTGTTCGATTTGCCAATCTTTTGGGTTCCGGTGAGCCTGAGCTGCAGCCCGTCGTCGAACATTGTGAGTTCATAATTGTCGCTTTTTCTTCGCCCGGTCCGCTTTAGGGAGAAAACGGTTCTTTTCTGCGCAATTCCCAGGTACTCCTGCTCAACCGCTCTTGAGCTGAGTATCCAATTACCCGCACAGGCAAAAGCCTGGATTACGTCGCCTTCGCGCGAGGTGAAAATCGGTCGCACCGAGGTCATTCGGTGAATCTTCAGAACACACGGTGGACGTTTTTCTTTCTCCTCGAAAAACGGGAGTTCGAGTTCGGCGCCTTTTTCGAGAGCTTGGTTGTCCAATTCGCGAAGGCCTTCTTTGCGCGGGACGCTCATTGTTCCCGAAATATTACGTGCTCTCACCCCATTTTCAGTGCGTTCAATGACCCAATGGAGCGGGTGCCCGAGGGTGAGGGGGGAGTGCGCATGCCAGATCTGTGTTCTTGAAACTCCACGAATCGAAGTCGTGACGACGTAATGCCCGGCGGCCGCTTTCATGGGAGATACCTCAGTAAACGCAGGGTTTCGGCGGTTTCGGAACGGAATCCGCCGCGCTTGCGGTAAAGATGGTGCTTGCGTCGCCTCTTTTCCGCTTCTGAAAGGTGAGAGAGTGAATCGAGAGGTCGCTTATTCATGCCCTCGACGACCTCGTCCTCGAAATCGATCACTTTCTGGCGTTTTGCTTCGGCTGCAATGCTCGGCGGGATGAGGCCCAATGAGGGGGAAAAGAAGCTTGCGACCAAAAGCGCGGCAAGAAGACGACCGGTCCCGAAAACCTGGACTAGAAATAGTTGAATCCACGCAAAATACGCCATTGAATTAAGTTTACTTAACACAGTGTAAAAATGCAAATAATCAAGACTCGCTTGAAAAAGCTATATATACGAGGACTTAGTTGGGTTAGTGGCGCTTTGATCGGGAACGAGCTGACCAAAAACGATCTGAGCAGGATCCTCAGCTGGCGCAATCGGTGCATCCAGTTTCCCGCCCGGGGGCGTCTCATGAAACCACGGCTATTCATCATCTGCTCCGCTTTATCACTGGTGGCAGGTGTCTCTCACGCGGGAAGTGAGTTCGCTGAGGGCAAAAGAGAGCGTCTGACGCAGTTGCCGATCGAAGAACTGATGAAGATTCAAGTGACCACGCTCGCTACCGGGACGCAACAAAGACTGGATCACGTCCCCGCTGTGGCTTCGGTCATTACTGCGCGTGATATCGAAGCGATGGGAGCGATCACAGTTGAAGAGGCACTGGAATCAATTCCGGGGCTCCACGTTTCGAATTCCGGACAGGCATATACGAGTAAATACCTTATTCGAGGGATTTCGACGGTCTTTAATCCGCAGACCTTGGTGATGGTGAACGGAATTCCGATTTCCAGCATTGTCAGGGGTGACCGATTGATTCGTCTCGGTGTTCTGCCGGTTAAAATGGTCGAAAGAATCGAAATAATTCGCGGACCAGGTTCGGCGCTCTATGGCGCTGACGCGTTTGCGGGCGTTATTAACGTGATCACCAAAACCGCTGCCGAAATTCGCGGATCAGAAGGTGGGGGGCGTGCTGGGAGTTTTGAGTTTCGCGAAATCTGGTTCCTGCATGGAAAAAAGTACGGTGATCTGAACGTGGCGATAATGGCCGACTACCAAGAGACCGAAGGTCACAAAGAGACGATCACCGAAGACGCCCAAACCCTGCTGGATCAGGCATTTGGGACCCGAGCTTCCCTTGCGCCCGGTCCGGTCAGCCTTTCCGAAAAAGGAGTCGCCGTATTCCTTGATGCTGAAAAATCCAAATGGCATTTGCGTGGCTCCTACTTTGGCAAAAACAATGTTGGCATGGGACAAGGAATTGCAGAAGCGCTCGATCCGCGCGGCAGGGCTGGGCTAAGTCGGGTTACGGGTGACCTGACGTATCGCCACCCGAAAATCGGTGAGAATTGGGATTTCTCATCACAAGTTTCCTATCATCACGGGATTCAGGGCGTCGATGAATATGAATTTCTATTCCCTCCTGGTGCCAATTTAGGCAGCGGAGCGTTTCCTGATGGCGTGATCGGCAGTCCAGAGTTTCGGGAACGTCAATTTCGGTTTCATAGTTCCCTGTTCCACGACGCATCTGAAACACACCGGCTTCATTTCGGGGCTGGCCTCTCCTCTGCCCGTGTTTTCAGGATCAGAGAATCCAATAATTTCACGAACACGTTTGCGCCGCGTCCGAACATCGTTAATTTAAGCGGTACTCCGGAAATCTATCTTCCAGAAAACTCCAGGTTCAACGTTCATGGGTATGCCCAAGATGAGTGGAAACTTTCCGACTACTGGGAGCTCACGACGGGCGCTCGTTACGACCATTACTCCGATTTTGGACATACATTTAACCCGAGAGTGGCGCTGGTCTGGAGAACGACGCCTGATTTGACGACCAAACTTCTTTATGGACGCGCATTTCGAGCGCCGAGCTTCGCCGAACTTTATACCATCAACAACCCGGTCGCCTTGGGTAACCCGAACCTCACGCCTGAAATGATCAACACTTACGAACTTGCCTGGATTTATCAAATCACACCGGAGGTCTACACTGGGCTCAATCTGTTTCACTATGACATAACCGATCTGATCACATTTGTAAGAGATCCCGTTGGCACGACAACCGCTCAAAACTCCAGCAATCAAAAAGGGAATGGTTTTGAATTCGAAACCAAAATCAAAGCATTGGGCGAACTTCTCTTCACGGGGAACTACGCCTATATAAAAGCAAAGGACGAGAAAAGCGGCAAGGATCCGGGTGACTATCCGAACCACAAAGCCTATCTTCGGAGTGACTGGGCTTATGCCATGAATTGGGACTGGAGTACGCAGATCCACTGGATCGGGACACGAAAGCGACAGCCCGCGGATACTCGAAGTGATTTCTCCGGTTACACGATCGTGGATTTGATATTGCGCCACAAACTTGTTGAAACACTCAATATTCGCGCCTCGGTTCGGAATCTCTTTGATGCCGATGCCAGAGAGCCGAGTAGTGGTCCAGCACCGAGTGCCTTAACTGCGTCAATTCCCAACGATTTGCCTCAAGCAGGACGAAACTTTTACGCGGAACTGGCCTATACTTTTTGAATCGATAAAGGAAGTTCGACGATAAAACGGGATCCCTGACCGAGCTGACTCTCAACGCGGATCTCTCCGTGATGAGCTTTGACTATTTTAAGGGTGATATAGAGTCCAAGCCCGAGTCCGCCGAAATGGCGATACGGAACAGCCCTTCCGAATTGTTTGAAAATATTCGACTGTTCTTCGGATGAAATTCCGATTCCGTGATCACGAATGGCAAACACAGCCTTCCCTCCTTCGGTTCGACTCGTGATCACAATTGGCTTGCCTTCGCCGTACTTTAACGCATTCTCGAGCAAATTAACGACGATCTGCTCGATTCTGGCCCTATCCCACATACACGGCTTGATCTCCTCCAGTCTGAGCGTGACTTCGGAACGAGAGGCGGCAATTTCGGAATGGTATCGTCTGACGATGCTTTGAATCAACGCGTTCAAGTCTACGGGTTCAAGTTCCAGCCGGAACTCCCCGGACGCGATTCGCGTCACGTCCAGGAGATTTTCGACGAGTCCTGCCATGTGGCCAATGTGACGTTCTGAGTCGATCAGCATTTTTTCGAGCTTGTCCGAAAATTCAGGAGTTAGCTGCTTTGCCGCGGCCATTTTTCGGATGAACTGGACCTGAAGCTTTAGGGGGGTAATCGGGGTATTGAGCTCATGGGAAGCGATATACATGAATTCATCGCGAGCGCGAACGCCTTCCTGTGCTTCGTTAAGCAGACGCTCACGCTCGTGGTTGTACTGTTCAATCCGGCTTAGCATGTGGTTGAATGCGCCGGTTAGAATCGAAAGTTCGTCTTCGCCGCTGGTTTCGGCTCGGATTGAGTAATCCTGCTTTTCAGATACCAGCTGTGCGGTCTTTATCAGCTTGAGCAGAGAGCCAGAAACCAAATGGCGGAGCCTGCGTGAGAGAATATAGGCCATGAATAGCGCAAGAAACAGCACAGCCACGATAACCACAATATGGAAACGGATAGCCTGTCGCATTTCCCGAAGGTCCGAAACCAATAGCAGTGTCCCGATCTGCCGTTGCTCCAGCACGACGGGCTCACGGACCCAAATCTCACCCCTGAGGAACTCGACTTCGGGTCCCGGCTTAAATGGGGGGCAGATAAATGGATCGTTTGTGCGAATATAGAGTCCCGCGATCCGTTGCGCGTCGTCGTATATGCAGGCGGCGATTATGTTGTAACGACGGTTGAGTAGCGCGAGAGTTTCGTTCAGGGCTTCAGTATCGCGAAATACAAGAGCAGCGGCGGTGTTTGATCCGATGATTTGTGCTAAAGCCGAAACGGATTCTTCCATTCGACTTTTTTCAAGAATTCTGTCTCCTACGATCAATGCAACCCCGCTAGCCGTTAGAGCCGTAATGACCGCAAGCATGATGATTACGAGAATCTTGGTCGCGATCTGTGCTTTTCCAAATTGTGTGGAAATCGAGTGGCGGATGCTGCGGAAAATCATCGGATCACCTCCGCAACGTTAAGGAGCTTTGAGCTGACTTTCAAACCGGCCCTTTCCGCAGCGGTGAGGTATATCTTAAAACCCACGCGCTGTGCTTCGAGTTTGAACTGAATGATGCCACCGAGCTTTGTGAACTCAGGGTGGTCAGAGACACTGAGAATGGCTGCTGTCTTCAGACGAGATAGGATCTCTGAAATCTGTGCTGAACGGCCGTCCAGAGCGATGTATACGATCTGACAGTCCGCTAATGCCTGCGACGGAGACCGCCTTACGATCGCCACTTTCCTCTCTTTGATCGTTTCGTTTTGTAAGACTTGCGCTGTCCTCTCTGCTATGTGAGCCGGTCCTATGACGCAAAGATTGAACTGACGAGGGAATTTTAACAAGACCTCGCTTGGCCATTCAGTGAGCCGGCCGAAATTCAGTAGAAAAGCAGCTTTGACATCCTCGGGCGCGAATGTCGGTTCGGTAGCAATAAGGCCGGTGGCATGGGCACGGCTGAGTCCTGGAGCGCCTTTTTGAAGCACGATAACCGCCAGTCCAAAACAAAGGACTCGAGAGAGCATTAAATACCATCGATACATTGCACCCGCACCAAACAGGAATCGTGCAAGCGGACTGCCAAAATCGCCGCACTTCTACATCCGGCCGCAATATTGCCGGACAAGATTCATCAATGCATCGATGTCGAAGGGTTTTTTTATGACCGCATTCGCCTTCTTCAGCGTGGTCGCTTTTTCTGAAAAGGCCGTGACAACGACAATGGGAATCGTTGCCAAAACGGCGTTTTTATCAATAGCTTCGGCAAAAGCCCAGCCGTCCATGACGGGCATCATCAAATCCAACAGTATGAGACAAGGAGAAGGAATCGTCGGCAAAATATCGAGGCCTTCTTTTCCGTTCGCGGCAGAAAACACGGTAAAACCCTCGGTTTCAAGGATGAGCCGCAGTGTTTCGCTGATTCCCGCATCGTCTTCCACGATCAGAATACTTTGACATGGCATCTCATCGTGAATGCCAGCAAAAAGCAGACCCTAAACCAGAACCGATGGATCTGGATGAACTATTTTCCAGCTTTCCTCAATCGAATCAGTTCCTGGAACAGAGGTTTGTAGCCTAGCTCCGGCAGCTCTTCCATTCCATGTCGGCATTTGCGCTTCCAGTTCGGGCGTTCTTTCCAGGTGCCCGGAACATTCTGGGGCAGTGTTTCGAGCCAGAGGTCTTCGATGTTGACCTGCATCACTTTCACGGGGTCCTGAGCCGTCAGCACGAGCATGGCTTTGAGGATGTGCTTCAGATCTTGGGTCCGCTCCTTTAGCAGCCCTTGTTTGACCAGATAGGTCACGAGTGCTTCCTTAGCGTCCTCGCGCGCTTTCTTCTTGGCTTCAAGCTCTTCAGGGCCGAAGTAGCCAAGGTGCATCTTATCGACAATGTCGAGCCCTTCCCAGAATGCGGCGAAAGGAGGCATGTCATGGGTATTCAGGCTGCAGATACAATCGACTGGAACAGGGGATAATGGCTCATCCTTGCTCGTCGAAAGCCGGCGCTGTTGGACGTACATTCTGAGAATTCCGTGTTCGGTCATGGCTTCTCGAATCTCGGGCGGAACGGTACCCAAATCCTCACCGATCAGGGTACATTGGTTGCGATGAGACTCGAGGACGAGCAGTGCAAAAAATTCATCCATTTTGTACCGGATATAGACGCCGTTCTTCGCGCCCAGGCCATGTGGCACCCAGTAAAGCCTGTAAAAGCACATGACGTGATCGAGTCGGAGCAGCCCCGCATACCTCATATGACTTTCGAGGCACCTTCTGAAGTAGCTGTATTTGCTCAATCGAATTGCCTGCGGATTCAACGGGAGAATCCCCCAATCCTGTCCATGGACATGGGCGGGGTCCGGCGGGCATCCAGCCGAAACAACCTGGGCGAAGGCTTCACGATCGCGCCAGACGTCGTAACCATCAGCATGAGCACTCAAAGGAAAGTCGATATAAATGCCACGGCCCTTCTTCTTTGATTTTTCGGAAATCGCGAGAAGTTGCCGGTGGGCGAGCCACTGAGCGTAGAGATGGGTTTTGCGATCACGATCGTTATAATCCGACTTTTTGACCTTTCCTGAACGAAGCGGTTCCGGCCAATTGCGCCAGGATTCGTTTCGTTTGTCACAAACCGCACGAAACTCCGAGTAGTCCACCGCGGAAGGGTAAAGCCTCAAGAACTGTTTGAATTCTCGGCTCGTGTCCCGCTTTTTTGCGAAAAAGAACTCTGCCATTGCTTCTAAAACGGGGCGCTTGAGCCGTGAAACTGAACGGTAATCCACTTCTTTCGTCGCCTGCAGGTTTACGATTTCGGTTCTGAACGGCGAAGACTCGGCCAGCTCGCGGGCTTTTGCGCAATCCCTCCATTCCGGAGCTTGTCGCGGGTCGACGTAAAGCTCGTTCCAGTGGACGCGACTCAACGGTGAGTAGGGGCTTGGCTCCACTATTGGCTTATCCGTAAAAACAGAAAGCATCGGCAATGTCCCGACAAAGTCGCAACCGAGATCATACGCCCAATCCATTAATCGCGACAGGTCGCTAAAGTCGCCAATTCCCCAACTTTGCTTGGAATGAACAGCGTAGAGCGGGGCGAAAATTCCGCACGAGCGTTTCGGGCCGCGAGCAGGCTTGTAGGCTTTTTTGGGCGCCGAAATAATCATGATTGTCTGGCGCGCGGAACCGAGCATGAGCTTGGCTTCGTGATATCCGAACGGAATCTTTCGCTTCAGTTTGACAGGCACCTCGCGAAATAGAGTTCCTTCGAGAGTCTCCTCGCGCAACGCGGGAAGTTTTAACAGGTCCTGGGTGATGCTGAAGCCTTTGCCGGATTCGAGCTTCAGGGTGATCTTGACGCTCAGTTTCTTGGATTTCGTCTTTTTCGGGACCGCGAATCGGATGGGAATCTCAGGAACCCGTCCTTCCCAGAAAACCACGACAGGCTCGCACGGCTTCTTCCAACTTTCCGCGGCAGCTTCAGCCATGACGTCATCGATGTTCGAAAGATCTTCCTTGAGCTGTGCGCCACCGAGTGCATTGAGCGCGATCACGAGGCCGGCAGGAGTTGTTTCAACCGTGGTCCCGAAGGCGCTGTGGTACGAGGTCTGGACACCTTTCGCCGCTGCAAGCTTGTTCAGCTTCGTGATCTGTTCCGGGGTGTGAGTCATGATGTTTTAGCCTCCAGCAGTTTCAGAATTCCCGAGAGGGGCACTTTTACCCATTCGGGACGGTTATTGATTTCGTATGTAAGCTCGTAGAGCGCTTTTTCAAGGAGATAAATATCCAGAAGCATCTGAATTGACTCCGTGGATTCGGGGAGAAAATCTGAACTTCCAGAGTTTCCGAAATATCCTTTCAGATAGGCGACGCAGACCCAGGAATGCCAGAACTCCAGCCAGTGTTCCATTTCGGAGTTCGACGGGTATTCTCCGTGCCCGGCAACGTGCGATGCGTAATGAAAAGATCGTAGCATTCCGGCGACGTCGCGCAGCGCGGAACGTTTGAACTTCCGCTCGGAAAGGCTTCGTGCCGGCTCACCCTCAAAATCGATAATGACGAAGTCTTTCCCGGTATAAAGAACCTGTCCCAGATGGAAATCACCGTGGGTCCGAGTTCTCATCGCGTTCACTTTATTTTCGAGAAGCTGGTCGAAGCGCCGGTAGAGTTCGGATTTGGCGGCAAGAAGGGGATGCATTTCACGTTGGACGCTTTCGGGAAGGTCCTCCCCGACGACACGGAGTGCATCGAGAGTTCTGTCAG
>MEQK01000101.1 GCA_001770175.1 Bdellovibrionales bacterium RIFOXYD1_FULL_55_31
TCGTCCACGCTCCAGTATTCATTGATATCGGAAGGTTGTTTCAGAAACCAATGAAGCATTTCAAGAGCTTCGGGGTCTTTTTGCCAGGCAACGTCTTGGAGGAAATCCAAGGCGTTACCACGGCGAAATGAACTGTCCGCGAGAGAAATATGAAGGCGCAGGGTTTCCCAGACTTCTTTGGCTCTGGTTCTAAAGCCTGGCTGGATCATCACGTCCATCAATGCAAATTTGTCGTATCGTCTGGGCGCCGCCCTGATCGTTCTGCGAACGGCTTCAAATGTTTCCGGACGATTTTGCCATTCAGGTTCCTTCAATAGGCTGTGCACGATGGTGTCGCCAAAAGGGATTTCAGGATTGTTGTTCAATATCTTGACGAGCGTGGCGGCGGCTGCGGGAGAGTGGCGGTAACTTGATTTCACTAACAAGGAGGAAATCAAGAAGCCTTGGTTCGCGCCGCTGAGTTTGGTGCATCTCTCCAACCACGTGTTGAATTGCGGATGTCGGATAATGTCTTCATTCCCCATGAGCTGAAATAGCGCTGTCACTAAGTAGCGGGAGTTCTCCCGGCCGAGTTCGGCGTCTTTGAGCAGCTTTTCTATCAGTGGGTCAATCGCCCTGGTGGTGATCCAGGAGGATTCTTGGAAGAGTTGCGGGAGAACTTCGCTGATCGCATAGGGCGACGCTTCAAGTGCTGCTTCCACTATCTGTGAAACTGCTTTGCTCTTCGTCGCGGCGGGAATCAAAAGCAACTCTCGCAGAGTAAAAAGTCTTTGCTCCTCGCTCATCCTCGGGATATTCGGGAGAAGTCGTTGCGCGACTGTATCTACTTCTGAAACCTGTAGGGAAGGATAAGAGCTGCGAAGACGGTTTGCATTTTGTTCCAGATAGAACGCATTTGCCCGGAAATCAGTCTCTGATGCTGCGGTCAGTAATTGAGAAAAGGAAAGGTCGACGCTGGAGGGAAGAATGCGAACGGCCTCGTTGTTTTTTACCACGACGACATTGGGATATTTTGGGTCTTTGATCAGCATGAAGTCGCTTCCCTCGCGTGCGTTGGGATCGAGTTCGAGGTGGATGGCATGACCGCCGTTTTTTTGGTAGTAGAGGGAATCGCCAATGCTGGTATACAGGCCCTTCCCCCATACGGCAACTTCGCTGGATGCGCCCGAGGCGCGACTGATGGCGAAGTTCGTGCGTCCGTCAAGCGCTCGACTGGCCACTTCAAGGATATCAAGCTCCTTCGTGAGGCTCTTTAACTGGTGATTCAGTTTGGAAATACCGAGTTCAGAGGCCGTACGTCCGGTTCCGGCACCAACGGGCTTTGAGCGCAGGGGCTCTTTGCTCAGCCGCCACGAAAGAGAACCGACCCGGGTCGCGTCTCCGAGTGCGAGCAATTTTGGGCGCAAACCAAGCTCATCCAGGATGTTGATCGTGCGTTCGTAATTCTGGGAGTTGACGATCATTTTTAAAGCACTTGCTTCGATCCAGTCTCTTTCCGAGGACGTGATGGTTCGGGGTTCAAAGGACTGAACGATCCCCTGCAAAACTCTCTTGTCTTCGGCGGAAATCTCCAGATTGTATTGAAAGGCTTTTGTCAGGAGGCGGATCGCTTCACGAATCGGCGGATTCCGTCCGGCTTTGGCGAGGGTAGTTTGTGCATGGTTTGGCGAGAAATACAGGGTGATTTTACCTCTGCTTAAATCATCGAGAAATGGTATCCCTTGGAAAGTTGCCTTTCGAGACTCTTCCCATTTTCGAATGTCACGAATCACAGATTCGCCAGGAGGCGGTTCGGTTAGCTCAATCAAACCGTTAGACATCGAATCTGAGTGTTGGTTAGTGAAGTTGGGGTTTCCTAGAATGGCTTCCTTGAGACCGATAGACGAGGCGAGTGGTCTAACTTCCCACGCTGAGGATCCTTTATCCATGAACGTGAGGGGAAATTTGTGGCGAACCCGGTCTGTGATTTCTTCGGCAACCCTGGACGAAGCATCCGTGACGATGTCGAGGTCCTGATTACGGATGATCAGATTTGGAAGTACATCGTCGAATCGGTTTGCGCCGGCTCGGAACCAGTCGGGATGCTGGTTTCGGATGATCTTGTTTTTGGTGTGTTGGCCGAAGGCAGTGGCAGTGCCGCCGAAGAGCCAACAGCGGACCTTGAGTTCCCTGCAAATTTCACTGATATAGGCAAACTCCGTGATGCTGTTTCTGCCTCGATGAATTTCCCTGGCGAGGACCTGTGCGTCGACGCTATTGCGATCGGGGGTGAATGTTGCAAATGTATTTGTGTATGGAGTCGAGCCAAAAATCAGGAGCAGAATAAGACGAAGTGACGCACTGGTCATTTGTGGACTTATCGGAACTTTTGAATTTGTGCATGAGAAAAACGTAATTTCTTGATTGATCGTAACTACTGGAGACTTCGCTGGAAATGCACCGTAGCGGGGCTCATTTTTTAGAAATCGTTTTCGAAAAGTCTGTTCAAATGGTCAAGGACGACCCTGACCCGCGCCGCATTCTTCAGGTCTGGATGATACACGATCCATACGGGGACAGAGACAGTGATCTCCGAAAGGATCGGCACAAGCCCTTTCTTTCCAGCCGTCATGAAACTGGGAAGAATGCCGATCCCCAAGCCCGCGGTTACCGCGGAATATACGGAACTCCATGCGGCGGATTTGATCGAGGGGGGTCTGGTCTTCTCGAGCTTCTTTAGTAAATCTGATTCCGCGTCTGAAACGACGTCAGAAAAAAGACCGATGAATGGAAAATCATGAATATCCGTCTTTTTAGGAATTGTGGTGCCTGGAAAGAGCTTTTCGCTGCCGAAGAGACCAAGCTTCATGGCTCCCGCCCGTCGAAGTACTAGCCCACTTTGTTTTGGTTTGACCAGGCGAAGAGCAATATCAGCATCTCTGCGGGCAAGATTTACCAGCTCTGGGCCCGTGAGGAATTGAAGTTCGACCTGAGGGTGTCTCTTCATGAAAGGCGAAAGCTTCGGAATGAGCCAATGATTGGCGAGTGCACCGGGAGCCGCAATTTTTACAATTCCCTCGGGACGCTCGTCCTTTCCAGAGAGGAGGCGTTCCACTCCAAGCATCGCTTCCTCGGTCCCTTGAACCGCCGCCAAAATTCGCGTTCCGGCTGCGGTGATGACGAACCCATCTGATCTTCTTTCAAAGAGTCGCGTTCCCATTTCGGCCTCGAGCGCTGAGAGGTTTCTTCCAACGGTAGTTTGATTTACGCCCAGTTTCCGTGCCGCCTCTTTGAGAGAACCCATTCTGTAGACTTCGATGAAGTATCGATAGTAGTCCCAATTCATAGAATTCACACTATCATCTACAATGCAAAAATGCACGATCGATATGCATATAAACGCATTGATACGGAATGCGCGTGCAAGTATACCGCTCGACACGAATGGGAGTGAATTATGAAAAGTCTGAACTCATTGTCCTTGCTGATCGTCGCCCTGAATTTGGCACTAAGCTTGGGAGCACTAAACAAGGCGTCAGCTGCCTGGGAACCCGTCATGAGCTGCCAGGGCGGCGAGCTCGCAATTGATCAGGAGTGGTATCAAAGTCGAGGGCAGTGGTTTGTGCGATCACAACTCGTTTTGAGAAATAGCGCTGCAATCGAATATTTCGTTCGTCAGGGGGCTTTCGGTGACCTGAGGGACAGACGCCGTACCGACGTCGCTATCAATGAGCGTGGCGAACTCATTATTCCAGGGGGCGTGAATTTTTCGTCGAGCGGAGATGGCCGTTACCCCTTTGCTACGGCTACGACATGGCGTTTTTCGGAAGATGAATACCGCCGCGAGGGCTACGGTTTTATTCTTCTCAATTTGACGGACGAGGGGAACGGAAATTTCCGGATGTCGGCCATCAAGGCGAATCCTTATCCGTCGGATAGACCAGAGCTGGCAAACTGGCTTTTTTACTCTTGCTGGCGAAAAAATTAGCGGTTTTGCTGATGATAATCAACCGGAGCGGAGAAGCGTTTATGGCTAGAAAATTTTTTGTTGGGTTATTTTCAATCCTTCTTGTGTCATTGAATACCTTTGTGGCGAGTTCCTTCGCGGCAAATGCCGTAGCGACAGGCTGGAAGATCAATCGGGACTTGAAGTTTCATCTGGTGTATTTGCCTCAAACGGAAGCGGTCAATGCTTCTGGTCAACTCAGCCCCGCGCTCCGAAACATCCCCGCATATGAGCCCGACATCACGAATATCGGGTACAAGGATATTCTCCAGCTTGGATTTCCGCTACCGACGAGATCCGCCCCGGAGAAACTGAAACTCTATTTGAAACTGTACGAATGGCCAAAGTCTCTTGACCACGTGATCAGCGCAGGAAAGGTGCTCGATACGTTTCATTTGAGAAGCATGCCGGGCGGTAGTGATCTGTACGCCTATGTTCAGAATCGCAGCCAGGTGCGGCTTAAGTTTGCGGCTATTGATGCGAGTGACAGGGCCTTTTCTCCAGCTGAGCCTTTGGCGGCAGCAGTACCAAAAACACAGGATGATTTTGACTCGTCGGTTCCGTTCTCCTCAATCTATGTTCTTCCGGCGAAATCCACCAAAGCCAGCACGGAGTCGGAAAAGGCTGCGGCAAGCGCTACTGGCGTGCTTGCCGTTCATCGAGCCATCATAGACCTGTATTCCAGAATCCTTATTCGGCTAGGGGAAGAGACTGCCAGGGACAAAGTCTTCTTTGCAGGGCAAAGAAGGTGCAGTGACAAGCCGGAGGAACTTTGTGGACTAAGAGTGTTTGAAGTTCAAAAGAAACCTTTTGTTTTTCCAAATTACAAGGATCTTCCCATGCCGCAGGATCCAAAGAAGGTATTTCTTTCGGGGCTCCTGCTCGTGAAGGTGACGGACTACGCAGCTAGAAACCCGGTAGATCGGCGTCGCCTGAGTGCGCTGGTTCCAGGTTCGGCTGAGTTTGCGAGTTCATTTATTCCGATTTGGTCACACCTGCTTGAGGTGGGTTCTGTTTTCGATCTTAGATCATTAAAGAATTGAGGGCTTTTTTAATAGCTGCATCGTTGTTTCTGTTTATAGCGTTACCATTTTTGGCCGGAATGCCTTCGAGCAAATATCAGGAGCGAAGCAACACTCGTTGTGGTGGCTGGATCGAACTCGACCGCTCTCAAAGTCAGCGCATATTCGTGGTTCGGCTGCCGTTTTCCGTATCTGCGCCGAAGGGATTGGCGGCCTGTGAGACAGAACTGGAATCAGAGCGAGGCAGCAGGACGACGAATCGCGTGTTAGGGCATTCCTGATCAATCGAAATCGTGCCGCGGTGCTCGCGAATAATCCGACGTGAGATGCTCAATCCAAGTCCTGTTCCGCAACCTTTTGGTTTCGTCGAAATGAAAGGTTTGAATAACTCCCGATGCAAATTCGGGTCAATTCCACTGCCGCTATCGGTGACGGTGATCTGCACGCCCTCGGCTTGCTCCTTGACTTCGATGCGAACCCACTTGTCCTCGAGCTCTTGAATCGCATCACACGCATTATTCAAAAGATTCAAAAAGACTTCGGAAATCTGCGTGGGTCTGCAGTCGATTTTCGTGTCCGCCGGACAGGGTGCCTGGAACAGCGAGATTCCTCTAATTTTGAATTGCCCCAGGCAAAGCGCGACCGTCTCATCCAGGATCGATTGAACCGAAGTGGGCTCGAACGGATCTTGTGCGTCATTCCTTAGATAAGATGTCAGGCATTGGATCGTCTTATTGATACGGAGCGCCGTATTTTCGATGGCTTGCAAGCCCTCGATCAGCTCCGAATCAGGAGGCCGGGATTCGAGGACCGCCGTTCGGAGAAGGTTCGCGTTGGAGTAGATAATACTGAGCGGATTCTTAAGCTCGTGCGCGATCTCTCCGCTCGCGCGGCCGATGGTCGCGAGTTTGCGGACCACGTTCTGTGAGTCCTTGGCGGCGAGGGCGCCCCGAATCGCGGAGTGCAGGTCGGGAATCCGACAAGGTTTATCGAGAAGATTTGCCGCACCAAGCCGGAGTGCAGTCAGGATGTGTTCTCTTTCGCCATACCCCGTCAGGAAAATGAGAGGAGTGTCAAGATTCATCTTCCGAATTTCAGATAAAAAAGTGAGGCCATCCATGATGGGCATCGAAATATCTGAAACGATGAGGTCGACCGGGCGAGTGGACAGAATGTCCAAGGCTTCCCTCCCATTTTGGGCTCGAACAAGGTCGGTCGTGAGAGGATTCAACGCATTTCCCAAGTAGATGAGGAGTTCAGGGTCATCCTCGACAACAAGAAGAGAGGGACTTCCATTCAACATATCAAAAGCATCGGTCAAAACCGGCGGAAGATTATTAAGAAAGCGTTGGGTCGGAATGAAACTTCAATTTGGGTTTGACGAGAGGAAGAATTGAAAATCTAATATACGATCTGGAATATAGCAGATAAGAATAAACGTGAAAAGATCGCAAGAGCTTAGCAAGTATTTAACGCCGGCAAATGGAAGTTCGAGAAGAATAGGTTTTCTGGAGGCAAGAGCAATGAACGAAGTGAGCGCGCTTATGGATGAGCGGCAGTTGTTGGGGCAAATCAATGAAAGAGTGGTCTTGGTCGTCAATGGTGATCCAGCGGAGCTGGAGTCCCTGAGCGAGCTGATCTCGATCAAATATCGGACACTCCAAGCGACGAATGCCGACGAGGCTCTCCGTCTTGCGACGTCGGAGTTGCCCGATGTTATTCTCATTGATTCCGCATCGCAGTTTGTCGATGAGATCGCCTGTTGCGCGCGCCTTCGCTCAAGTCAGGTCGTTCGTCAGATTCCGATCGTGCTTCTGGTTGATCCGTCGGACCAAGACAGAAGATTGCAGGCGTTCGAAAGCGGAGCCGATGACGTGATTCTGAAGCCGTGTCGCACGAAAGAGCTTTTCGTGCGCCTCCAGGCGAAGATGAGGCGGGAAGCAGAGCGGATTGCACGCGCGGCCGAGCTCCAATGCGGCAATCTGGCCATCAACTCGTCGCGCATGCTTGTCACCGTTCAGGGGCGACATGTCGCGCTCAGTGTTCTAGAATTCCGACTGCTGAGATACTTCGTCATGAATCGAGGAACCGTGCTCAGTCGTCAGAAGATATTGAACGCAGTTTGGGGCAATGTCGTCGTGACTGACAGGACGGTGGACACTCACGTCGTTTCATTGCGAAAAAAGATCCGGGAATGCTCTCATAAAATCAATACGGTTTTTGGAGCGGGTTACGTGTTCGAGCTTCAACCCTGATTTCATACCATCATCACATCCAAAACGTCTTTCCATAACACCTATCGTTTAACCTCCGGTAGCGGGCTGTCGAAGAGAGGCCCGGGAGAGAGATACGACAGATGTCCCAGGAGAATGAATTCCTCATCGAACTCCAAAACGGGTTTTTGGACGAAGCAAACGACCTTCTCGTCTCGATCGAGGACAGCTTTCTTGAACTCGAGCGGAATCCGCGCGACCAGAAGCACATCGAGAACCTCCTCAGGGTTTTTCATAATCTGAAAGGGTCGGCCGGTGCGGTCGGTTTCGAGGACTTGTCGAAGTTCTGCCACGCCGTGGAGAGCAAGCTGGTTTTCCTGAAGAATGGAACCGTGCCGATTTCCGGAATGCAGATCGACCTGCTTCTCCGATCGGCGGATCGATTGCGAGCTGCGATCGCCGGTCTGAAAAAAGATAAAAGCTTCAACGTCGACTATCAGGACCTCCGGATCGAATTGACCAAGGCTTCCGTCGCGAACGGGGGGCAGGATTCGGTGTGGCCGAGACTTTCCGCCGATCTCGACCCAAGACTGTTCTCGGATTTTTTATCGGACGCGAGCGATCAGCTCGAGTCGATCGATTCCGGTCTGACTTTGCTTGAAAAGGATCCTCGCAACTCCGAGGCGTTGAATGAGCTGTTCCGCGGGTTTCATACCCTCAAGAGCGCGTCCGCCATCCTGGGATATGAGGAACTTTCGAGTCTCTCGCATGAATTGGAAAGTCTGCTGGATCGGATCAGAGGAGAGAATGTCGCGGCGGATCCTCAGATCCTGGGGTTCTGCTTCGAGGCGGTCGGCGTGGTTCGAAAATTCGTTGAAAGCCTTTCGACGGGCACCGCGGGCGCGGGTGCCGTCGGTCAGGCTAGGGAAGCGCTTGTTCAACAGCGACTCAAAATCACGAAGGAGCTCAACCGAGATTCGCCGGAGGCGCGGATTCAGGGCGTTGAGGCGCTGCATGCCGGACAAACGCGCGAGAATAGTGACATCGTTTCGGGCGCGGTCAAGGAGGCGATTCGCGTGGATGCCGAGAGGCTGGATCGTCTGGTCGACACAATCGGAGAACTCGTTATATCGGAGGCGATGGTCGCGCAGGCCCCCGCACTTAAGTCCCTCGATTCGACGGATAGCATCTTCAGACATCTCAATCAGCTGAGCAAGATCTCGAGATCCCTTCATGAGATCGGAATGTCGCTCCGGATGGTGCCGATTCGTCCGACGTTCAAGAAGATGACGCGGATCGTGCGCGACATTTCAAAAAAGCTGGATAAGCCGATTGAATTCGAGACGGTCGGTGAAGAGATCGAGCTCGACAAGACGGTTGTAGAGAAGATTTCGGATCCCCTGGTCCACATGGTGCGGAATGCGGTCGATCACGGGATTGAGAAGTCCAGTACGGAAAGGGCAGGCTTTGGAAAGCCAGAGGCCGGACGCGTGATCCTGAGAGCCATTCAGAAGAGCGGGAGTACCTGGATCGAGGTTGAGGACGACGGTCGTGGTCTCGACAGGGATGCCATTCTGAACAAGGCGATCGAAAAGCGCCTGGTGCCAGAAAATGCTCATCTCACCGATGCTGAGATTTTCGGCCTAATTTTTCTCCCGGGGTTTTCGACTGCTGAAAAGGTGACCGATATCTCGGGTCGCGGGGTCGGGATGGATGTCGTCAGAAAGAATATCGAGCTGATCCGCGGACAAGTCGAAATCGCGAGCGAGAAGGGCCGAGGAACGCGATTCACGATCCGGATTCCGAATACGCTCGCGATCATGGAAGGGATGGTCGTGACGGTCGGTGTAGAAAGATACGTCGTTCCCAGTCATGCGATCAGCAGTTCAATGAAAATCCCGCCCCGGGATCTGGTGACGATTTACGGCGGGAGGGGCGAAGCCGTGGTTGTCCAGGGCACTTCGCACCCGCTGATCAGACTCTCGCGGTTTTTCGACGTTCCAGGGAATACGCTTTCGCCGAAGGACGGAATCGGACTTTTCGTCGAGGAAAGCGGAACTCGGGCCGTTCTTCTCGTGGACGGGATCATCAAACAACAGCAGTTCGTGATGAAGAGCCTCGGCGAATACATCAAGCGTGCGCCGGGAATCTCGGGAGGAACCATTATGCCGGACGGAGGCGTCGGACTGATCCTCGACATCGGCGCGATCATGAAGAGGGACGCGGAGCGCTGGCATCAGAGAATCGTGAAGGAAGAGATGGGAGCAAACATAATGAGAAACCAAACGCCATTGAGCGTGGGAGGAGCAAATGCATAGCGATGTACAGAAACCTGGCGGTAAGGTCGAAAGAAGGGCGGGGAGCGGGAAATACCTCACGTTTCGCCTGGCGGCCGAGGAATACGGTCTCGAAATCCTGAAAGTTCAGGAAATCATCGGGATCATGAATGTCACTCGAGTTCCCAAAATGCCTGCGTTCGTCCGAGGCATCATCAATCTCAGGGGAAAGCTGATTCCGGTGATCGATATGCGGGCGAAATTCGGAATGCCTCATCAGGACGACACGTTGAAGACCTGTATCATCGTGGTTCAGGTCGTCCTGAACACGATCAAAATCACGATGGGAGTGATCGTCGATAACGTATCCGAAGTTCTCAACATCCAGGAAAACCAGATCGAGGCGCCCCCGGCGTTCGGCGCTGGGATCGACACGGAATTCATGTTGGGCATGGGCAAGGTCGGCAATAAGGTCGTCATTCTCCTGGACATCGATCGCGTGCTGACGGGCTCGGAAGCCAGTCAGATTCTCGCGACAGTTGCCGAAAGCGCGGCAAACCCGGAGCAGAAGGATCTCAAAACGGAAATAACGGCGAAAGCCGGCTGAGTTCTTAACTTTGTTCAATAGAAAGGAAAAGAGAATGTTCAAGAATATGCGGTTAGGTTGGAAAATCATGGTCTCCATGCTGGCGGTCGTCGTTCTGATGATGGGACTCGGGATATACGGTCTGAGGAGCATCAGCACTCTCGACGAATCCAATTCGGCGATGTTCGAGCGGAACGTCGTCCCTCTTTCGATTCTTACGGGCATGACGGGAAGTATTCAGCGCTATCTCGGAGCGATCCGGGACAATCTCATCACCGATACGGATCACGAGAAATTCGTCGCCCGTTACCGGAAACTCGCTAGCGATTTCCAGGAAGACTGGACGAATTTCGACAAGGCTGTCACCGCGCCGGAGCTGAAACAGGCTCTCGCGAAGCTGAAGGATCAATTCGAGGTCGTCGAGAGAACCAATACGAACCTGGCCGAGCTGGTGAAAGCGGGGAGGAGTAGAGAGGCCGAGACCCTCTTCCTGAGTGCCGCTTCCGATTCGGACAGGATTAAGCTGCAGGATGCAGTGGAAGCGGTCGGAGAGATCACGAAGAAGCGCGCGAATGACCGCGCCGAGGAGAATAGCGCCCAGGCATCGACCGCGAAGAAAGTCAGCTGGATGATGATGGTGCTCGCTGTGATCATCGCGTCCGTGATGTCGCTGGTCCTGTTCAGAAACATCCAAGTCATCATCAAAGGGCTCCTCGACGAAACAGAGCTTCTCGCCAAAGCCGGGATCGAGGGACGTCTCACCACCCGTGGAAGCACGGATCGGGTGAATTTCGAATTCAGACAGATCGTCGAAGGGGTCAATCGGATGCTCGACGCCGTGCTTGCGCCGATCGATGAGGCCGCCAAGGTGCTCGAGCGCGCCAGTCAGAAAGACCTCACTGCGAGAGTGATGGGCAGCTACGTCGGGGATCACGCCAAGATCCGGGATAACGTGAACAAGGCGATCGAGAATCTCCAAGCCGCGCTTTCGCAGGTAAAGGACTCGGTCAATCAGGTGAGCTCCGCGAGCACCCAGATCTCGTCCGGCAGCCAGAGCCTTGCGCAGGGAGCTAACGAGCAGGCGAGCTCGCTTGAGGAGATTTCGAGCAACCTCGAGGAGATGTCCTCGATGGTGAAGCAGAACACCGAGAACGCGAATCAGGCCAATCTGCTTGCGGGAAACGCGAAAACCCAAGCCGAAAAGGGCAACGAAGCCATGCTCAAGATGGCGCAGGCCATTGAACAGATCAAGAAATCGGCGGATGAAACGGCCAAGATCATCAAGACGATCGATGAGATCGCGTTTCAGACCAATCTTCTTGCTCTGAACGCGGCCGTCGAAGCCGCACGGGCGGGAGACGCGGGCAAGGGTTTCGCAGTCGTCGCCGAAGAAGTCAGGAACCTTGCGATGCGAAGTGCCGAAGCCGCCAAGAATACCTCCGCCTTGATCGAAGAGTCGCAGAGGAACTCCGATAATGGTGTCAGTGTTTCGGGCCAGGTCGGGGAAATTCTCAAGCAGATCGTCACGGGCGCGCAGAAGGTCGCGCAGTTGATCGCTGAAGTTTCAGCCGCGACCCAGGAACAAGCCAAGGGAATTGAGCAGGTGAACGCTGGTGTTTCGGAAATGAACAAGGTGACCCAGCAGAATGCTTCCCTTTCCGAGGAGTCGGCAAGCGCGGCTGAAGAGCTGAATGGACAGGCAGAGGAGCTCGCGCAAATGGTCGCGACGTTCACCTTGGATGGAAGCGAGTCATCTGACTTCAGGCATGAGGAGCGTAAAGCGAAGGTGCTCCGAATGCAGAGACCGCCGCAAACCGCCAATCACCAGGCGCCGTCAGGCAATGGGCATAAGGACGGAACGCCTCGGCAGCCGGTCGCACAGATCGCTCGAAGCAATGGACACAACGGCCACGCTCAGGCAGCGGAAGCCGCTATTCCATTGACTGACGAGGAACTCAGGAAGTTCTGAGCGACCCGCGGGGGCCCGTCGAAGGAGGACGGGTCCCCGCTAACTTTCATAAACGATTATGGATTCAGCAACGTTCGACAAATTCAGGCGATTTATCTATGAGCAAAGCGGGATCACGCTTCGACCCGGCAAAGAGGCTCTGCTGAGCAGCAGGATTTCGAGTCGTATGCGCTCTCTCAGCCTGGAGGATGTCCGGAAGTACTACGATCGGGTCTCCAACGATGATGGCCAGGAGGTCATCTATCTGCTTGATGCAATCTCAACGAATGTGACCAGCTTTTTCAGGGAGGGCGAGCACTTTGAGGTCCTGGATCAGCACCTCGGGAGTCTTCACAAATCGGGAAAACGGAAGTTCAGGCTGTGGTCAGCCGCATGTTCTTCGGGAGAGGAGCCGTATTCCATGACGATGACCGCGGTTCAAAAACTCGGGGACGGCGCTGATTGCAGGACGCTCGCCACGGATATCTCGACGCGTATCCTCGCGGAAGCAAAAAGGGGTGATTATGATGAGGGTCGCATCATGGGCGTGCCGCGCGCGTTCCTGGCCAAGTTTTTCGAGAAAAGATCGGAGGCCGAAAGATCCCTGTACTCGGTTTCGCGGAGCGTCCGGGACAAGGTGAGCTTCAGCCGGATTAATCTTTCGAAGCCGCCCTTTCCGATGAAGGGACCGTTCGATGCCATCTTCTGCCGGAACGTCATGATTTATTTCGATCCGGAGGTCAGGGGGCGTCTCATTCGGGAAATGGTCCGGCTTCTTGCTCCTGACGGACTGTTGTTTGTCGGGCATTCAGAAACGCTGACTCCGGCGACCTGTGGTCTCAAATCGATCCTGCCGTCGGTCTATCGCAGGGAGTCGCCGACATGAACGCGGCACAGTTCAGGCAGGCGAAGCTCGTCGCGGTTGGAATTTCGGAATTGGGGGTGACCGCGAATGCCGACGAGTCACTGATAACGTACTCATTGGGCTCCTGCGCCGGAGTATCGTTGATGGACCCGGTTACCGGAACGGGCGGCATGATTCACTGTATGTTGCCGCTTTCCTCAAATGATCCCGAACGCGCCAGGCAAGTCCCCGCGATGTACGTCGACACCGGACTTGTGCAGCTCCTTCAGAGGATGTTTGAGGCGGGAGTGGAGCGTAAACACATCCTTTGCAAGGTGGCGGGCTGCGGCGCCCCCGCCGACTCGGATGGGGTTTTCAAGATCGGCGAGAGAAACTACACGGTTCTTAAGAAGGTGCTCTGGAAGAACAACATCGTGATCAAAGGCGAGTGCATCGGCGGAAACCGGCCGAAGACTATGCTGCTGGAACTCGCGAGTGGGAAGACATTTGTCCGAATCGATAACGAATGGGTGGAGCTATGAATCACTATGAATAAAAGACCTGCATTGAATGTCATGGTCGCGGATGATTCCGCGACCAGCCGGACGTATGTCCGAAAGAACCTAATGGTGGCCGAAATAGTCGTTAAAGATTTCGTCGAGGCCGCAAACGGACAACTCGCGCTCGAGCTGCTTCGGGAACAGCCCATCGACGTCCTCTTCGTTGATATCCACATGCCCGTCATGAACGGAATCGAACTCATCCGGCAGCTCGAAATCGAGGGAATCAAGCCGAGGGTGAAGATCGTCGTGATCTCCTCGGACCATACTTTGAAGCGTCAGGACGAGCTCAAGGATCTAGGAGTAACGAGGTACGTGAAGAAACCCTTTACGCCAGAGCAGTTCTCAAAGTTGATCGACGAAATGTTTTGTGGGGGTTGACATGCAACCAAAGGTGCAAGAGGTACTGAGTGACACCTTTTCTTCGATTCTCAGGGAATTCGCCTATATTTTGACGGAACGCGTACCGGATCAGGAGCTTGGGAGCGCGCCGGGCGAGATGGTGGATGTTCGAATGACCTTTCGAGGTCCGCTCCAGGGTGAATTCCGGCTGCTGGTCTCGCCGGACGCTTGCCGTGAGGTCGCGGCCAATTTTCTCGGCTTTGACGAAGAGGATGATTTCGTAAATGCCCATCTCGAGGATGGGGCGAAGGAGCTTATCAATATCGTGGGAGGAAACGTACTCGGCAATTTCGACAATGGTTCGGAGCCGTACGTGATCGGGATTCCATCGGCGCGCAGATTCGATCCCGGCGAGTGGGAGGCGATCCGGGGGTCACGCGAGAAAGTCGTGCTCCGGGGCGACGAGAGGCTCTTCATTCTCTTTCTCTCGATTTCCGGACGGCCCGAGGCTTGAGGTCGCGATGAAGCTGCTGAACGGCTCCAAGGTTCGCGTCCTGATCGTAGACGATTCCGCCGTGGTGCGCCGGGTATTCAGCTCGATACTCTCGGCTGATCCGGAAATCGAGGTCGTCGGGGTGGCGCCGGATCCCTTCGTCGCCAGGGACAGAATTCTGGAACTCAAACCGGATGTCGTGACTTTGGATATCGAAATGCCGCGAATGGACGGCATCACCTTTTTGAGGCGCCTCATGGAATACTATCCGATTCCGGTCGTGATCGTTTCATCGCTGACCGAAAAGGGGGGCGAGCTTGCCATGGAGGCGATCAGCGAGGGCGCCGTCGAGGTTGTCAGCAAGAGCGGTCAGGCCTACGCGGCCGGCGAGATTTCGGCCGAATTGATCGCGAAAGTGAAGGCGGCATCGAAGGCGTTGGTCGGAAAGCGCACTGCCGGGACAGTGGCGTCGGGAGTGACGAACCGGATCAGGGCACTGTCGCGGACCACGAACAGGATCGTGGCGATCGGGGCCTCGACCGGAGGAGTTCAAGCCGTTCAGACTATATTGCAGAGACTTCCGGCAGACGCACCGGGAATCGTGCTCGTTCAACACATGCCCGAGAACTTCACGAGCGCTTTCGCGAGGCGGATGAACGAAATTTGCGAGGTCGAGGTCTGGGAAGCCCGCGACGGGGACACGGTCTCCCCGGGCAAAGTCCTGATCGCGCCCGGGAACCGCCACATGCTTCTGAGCCGGTCGGGTGCGGTCTATTGCGTGCGGTTGGATGACGGGAATCGCGTTTCGCTGCATAAGCCTTCCGTAGACGTGCTGTTCCTATCCGTCGCGGAATTCGCCGGCAGGAATGCTGTTGGTGTGATCTTGACGGGAATGGGCGCGGACGGCGCGGACGGGCTCGGACAAATGAGAAAGGCGGGGGCCCGGACTATCGCTCAGGACGAAGCCACATGCGTGGTGTTTGGGATGCCGAAGGAAGCGATTGAGAGGGGCGGTGTCGACGAAGTACTGCCGATTCACAGGATTTCTGATCGCATTATCGAACTTGCGTTAACCAGTGACAACGGATTGGGGGGATAAATGAAGGAAAAATATGATGCCGGTATTCTGTTCGTGGACGATGAGCCTGAAATTCTTGGTCAGTTCCGGAAGATGTTCGCGCCTTTGGTAGATCGGGTGGTGACCTTTCAGACCGCCAGGGAGGCCCTGGCATACCCGAATCTGAAATGCATGGATTTGGCGGTACTGGATCTCCATATGCCCGAAGTGGATGGAATCAGGCTGCTCATGGATTTGAGGAAAGCTTCTCCGGGACTGCCTTGCGTTTTCGTGACGGGGTATGGCGACAAGGATGCCGTCCAAGCCGCTCTCCGCCTCGGCGCTGAGGACTTCCTCGATAAGCCGTTTCACCCGGACGCTCTGCGGAATTGCGTGATGCGCGCTTTGGAAAAACGGTTCTATGATAAGTTGATGAACGGGATACTGGAATTGTTCATCTACGATTACACGAAGCTGGATTTCCGCAATTTCAACAAAATGCCCCTCGCGGAGCGCGAAAGGGCTCTCGAAGCGGCACTCGGGCTCGCGCGGATGAAGCTTCTCGCAAAAACGCACTGCGCTTGATCGATCAGCTTTGGAACAGGGAATCAGCTGTACCGAGGTTCAGGACGAATACGATTTTGCCGTCGTGGTAGGCCGTCCCGGCTATCCAGGTGTCCGGCCTTGCTTTGGCAAGGTCGAGCTTTGTTAACTGACCGGCTTCAATCCGCGTAATGGCCTGGACGGACTCCACGATGATGCCGAACGGAGAGCCGGCGGCTCCGGATATGATGATGGTGCTGCCGCCTCCGGCATTCGCCTGAGGAGAGCCGCTTTCGGCCGGGGCATCGAAATCAGCGCAATTCAGAATCGGAAGCGGGTCGCCGCGGAAGTTGATCATCCCAACCACTTCGGACTTCAGGCTTGGGAAGGGGTTGATGGATTTCAGAGCGGTCACCTCAAGAATCTGTTCGATCGGGATTCCCCAGAGAGAAGATCCCTTCTTGCAGATGAAATGAAGAGTGCCGGCTGACTCCGGATCAGCAAGCGGGGTTGAGTTCATGACTGGAGCTTGGCTTTGATTCATAAGTGATCTCATCGGGTGAAATGACGTACGCGAGTTTATCATCATCGAGCATCGTGGTTCCCTTGAACCCCAAAGGCCTGCCTGGAATTCGTCCAAACGGCCGAACAACGGCTTCGAGCCGGGAGTGAACCCCGTCGACGATGGTTCCGATGCTCGCGCGTGCGCATCGGAGGACGATGAGGTGGCTCTTCCCGCCGCGTGACTTCGTGATTGGCAGCCCAAAAAGTTCATTGCACGGCAAGGCGGGTAAAATCGACGGGCCGAATTTCGTGTACCGCCGTGCTAGCAAGTTTTCCCGCTCGGTCGAGGTGAGTGGGATGATCTTCGCGATAGCCGGCATGGGCACGGCGAGAAAGTAACTACCGGACGAAACCACGACTGTTTGTTCGACGATTACTGTCTTCGGGATCGGGAACTCGAGCTTGAAAGTCGTGCCTTGGCCCTCTCGTGTCAGAATTCGAAGAGTTCCGTTTAGTGATTCCACGGACGTCTTCACGACGTCCATGCCCACCCCTCGGCCAGACACCGACGAGACGGTCGCGCTCGTCGAAAAGCCGGGCAGCAAAATCAGCTGCAGAGCCTCGTCATCGCTGAGTGCGTTGGCCTGTTCGTGCTGAAGAAGACCCTTCGAAACGGCGGTCGAGAGAACCTTGCTTTTGGATATTCCCCTCCCGTTGTCGGAGAATTCGACGTGAATCACGCCTTGCTCCTGCCACGCTTTGATCTGGATCTGGCCGATCTCCGGCTTTCCCGCTCGGAGGCGGTCACTGGGGGACTCCAGCCCGTGGTCTATGGCATTCCGAAGCAGGTGAGTGCTCGCCATCGAGACCGCCTTGGCGATGTTCTTGTCCACCGGTAAATCCAGTCCCGATGTCGCCAATGTCACCTTCTTCTTGAGTTCCTGGGCGGTTTGCCGGACGAGCCTGGGAGCCTTCGAAAGAGCTCTGCCGAGAGCGATGCGCCTCACCGACATCATCTCCTCCTGAATGCGATCGGTGATCTTCAGTAGTGATGTTGAAAAATCAGTAACTTTTTTTTCGATACTCCGTCCACCACCTGAACCGAATTCTTTCGCGATTGCTTGAAAGTTGTTTTTGAGCACGATCAACTCGCCGGAGAGCTCCATAAGGCAATCGAGCTTCTCGTGCGGGACAAGGATTCCCTCGTCTTTCGCGTCCTTCGGGTCCTTGGAGTCCCTTATCTCCTCCGATTTGGAAATGGAGGCATGCTGAGCGGTCGCTTCGTGGGGTTCGGCATGCATATCTGGAGACATGATCGCCTGAAGCGCTCGGATGATTTCGTCTGTTTGCGAGCTCAGTTCGGCGGAGGGCGCGCATTTGTCGCCAAGGCATTGCAGCAGCGAGCGGATGATATCAACGGACTTGAGCTGAAGATCGATGAGCTCGGGACTGGCAGTGATTACGCCTTTCTTCAGCCCGGAAAGCGATGACTCGAGCTGATGAGCGACCTTTCCCAGGGATACTCCGCCTGAAAAATTCCCGGCTGCCCCTTTGATGGAATGGAGTTTTCGAAACAGGAGATCAACGATCACCGGATCCAGGGGCAACGATTCCAGCCGAAGAATGAGCTGATCCGCGTCACCCAGAAGTTCCGTTGACTCCTGAATGAAGGCGGCGAGAATTTCTTCCATTTCCCGTTTTTCCGCATCGACCGCCTTGAGGCGGGCAGTCGCGAATTTGCGGACGACGCGCTCGAGATCCTGAAATTCGATCGGCTTATTGATGATTCCATCGACATTCGTTTCGACACCCGTGATCGCGGCTTTCTGGTCGACGAAGGCTGTGAGGAGCACGAACGGGGTGGAACGGTCTTCGGCTTTGAACTGCTTGCACAATTCCAGTCCGCTGAAATACGGCATTCGCAGGTCGGAAATGACCAGGAATGGCTTGTGCTTTCTGAACAGATCAAGTGCATGCCTCGGATCCGTGCAATCAATGGTTCGCAGGCCGAGCAGCCGTTGGAGTTGCGCGGCGATCACGCGAAGGAACTCGGCTTCGTCATCAATCAGGAGAATTGGCTGTTCAATCGCGATTGCCGTGTTTTGGTCCATGGTTTCCCGTCCCGATCATCTTAGCCTCGGATCGGCGGGATGAGGGCGACAGATGAGAATCGTAACAAGCTCTTCGCAAGTCCGAAATATCTTCACAAAGGCGGGTTGATACGATGATTGAATGGTGGGACTGGGTAGCATCTGGCTCATTTCCGGTGTTCTCGCGGCCGTCATCGCGGTGCAGTCGCGAGTTTTGTCCGTGACTGATGAGAGTCGCTCCGAATGGGTCTGGCTCATGCGGGCGATGATCGTGAAATCGGCCGCGCTCGGATTGGCCATTCTGTTTCCTGTCTTCGGCAGCTCGAGTCTCCCTTGGGTCGGCTTTCTTTTCGGTATCGCCTTTCTGACCTGGGTGAAGGGCTTCCTGGAGACGTCGAAAGTCAGGCCGTTCTCCGCGGGAACGTTCACCGGGCTCGTTCTCATAGGGTTGGGCTTTATCGGCGATTCGGTTTCTGTGAACCTGAAAAACCAAACGGGATCGGCGGTCGAGCTGCTCGCGCTCGGATGCGCGGGTATGACGGCCGGGGGGTTCGCGCTACTCGGTGGTTGGGCACGTAAGGGTCGGAATATTGCTTTGAGTTCCGTGAGCCCGGTGGTGATCGGGCTCGTCATCGCTGGGCTCGGTACTGCTTATTGGTTTGAGATAGTCGCTGTTTCCAGTATGCGCGAAACCATGCTCGATCGCGTGAATGCCATCCGGAAATCCATTTTGCCCAAGGATGTCTCGGCGCTCGCGTTCGACGCCTCGGATCAGGAAAAGCCCGCCTTCCGGAGAATCCGGAATCACATGATCGCCTACAATCATTTCGTGAAGGGCCGGGGGATTTATAGCCTGACCACTCGCGGCGGGCACTTTTTTTTTGGACCCGAGACTTATCCCGCGGCTTCGAGCGAGTCCTCTCGTCCGGGGTCCAAGTATCGCCAACCTCCTGGTACGTTGAGGTTCGTCTTCGAAACCGGCAATTCGGCCGTGACCGGACCTTATTTCGACGAATTTGGGGAGTATGTCAGCGCATTTGCCCCGGTTCTGTGCGAACGTAACGAAAAAGTGATCGCAGTCATCGGGATCGACACCGCTCTCTCGGAATGGAACGGTGAACTCGTTCGCGTTCGGATGGTCCCGATTCTACTCAGTTTCATTTTGTCCTGGATCGCGATTCTGGCACGGATTGCTCAGCTCGAGAACGGCGCGTTTGCGCGGTCTTTCGAACTTTTTGACGGGATTACCCTCGCGAGCTTCGCGCTTCTGATGGTTCTATTTGTAGCAACCGACGCTGAGTCCGAGGCGACTCGGGCAAGCTTTCGTCAGCTCGCATTCGGGAAGAGTTCGCGAATTCGACAGATGCTCAGGCATTCCGAGGAGGACGACTGCAACGAAAATCGCTCCGGGAATTGCTGCCAAATGGCAATGTCCCGGCTCGTAAAGGGGGTGCTTGACGACACTCAACTTGAGAGAAGTCCGCTCCGGCTCAAGATTCTTGAACTCGGGCCGACGGCTCCTACTTTGGTGGCTTCGAGCCACAGTGACCTGACCAGCGGCGAGGCGGGGTCGCTCAAGGCGACTTATCCGATCTTACATTGCGGCAAATCCTATGTCATTCAAGCTGAAGCACGGTTTGCGACTTCTCATCCGGTTCGCGCGGGGCGTCGCCTGTTTTGGCTTGGGGCGACGGGGGCTCTCGTTCTCTTCGGATATTTTCTGGTTTCGATCGGCAGAATGAAATCGGAATTGAGCCGTGAAATCGAAGGAAGGCTCGCGCTTCTGGAGCAGAACGAGCGGTTCTTCCGGAGCACCTTCAATAGCGAGACTGCGATTGTCCTGATTATTGAACCGAGGACTGGGAGAATCATCGAGGCCAATTCGGCTGCTTGTGAGTTCTACGGCTACGGCAAACGGGAACTCGCGAGCATGGTCATTGATGATCTCTCGTGCGGTGTTGTCTGCGTCAGCAGGGATCAGCCGTTCCAGAGGTGGGCGAAGCATCGCTTGAAATCGGGGGACGTTCGGGAAGTCGAGGTGATCAGCGGACCGATCGATCGACCGCAGGGGCAGTTCGTCTGGTCCATGATCTACGACGTCACCGAAAAGAACCGGGCGGAGCGGGAGCTGAAGCTTCATCGGGAACGTTTGGATAACATCATCGAGGCAACCCATGCGGGAACGTGGGAGTGGAACGTCGCGACCGGCAAGCTGATCTTCAGCTCGCGTTGGGCTGAAATCATCGGGAGAAGATTGGATGATATCTCTCCCGCGACGAATGAGGCCTGGAATCGATTTCGCCACCCGGATGATTTGGCGCGTTCCTCCAGTTTAGTCGAGAGACTCTTCAGAAGAGAGACGGAGTATTACGAGTGCGATTGCCGGATGCTTCACGGGGAGGGGCACTGGGTCTGGCTACAGGAGCGGGGCAAAGTCGTTGAGTGGGACTTATCGGGACACCCTCAGCGGGTTGCCGGGATCGTCATCGACATCTCGGAACGGAAGAGGTCGGAGGAAGAGCTGATTGAAACGAATCGGAGACTCGAAAGCGTGATCAACCGCGCCAATGATATGGCTCTTGAAGCGGCCATCGCGAACAAGGCCAAAAGCGATTTCGTCGCGAAGATGAGCCACGAGATCCGGACACCGATCAACGGCGTGATTGGGATGTCCAGCCTGCTTCGTGAAACGAATCTGACTCCGCAACAACGCGAGTACGTCGAGGTTCTTCGCACGAGCGCGGATGTGTTGCTGGCGCTCGTGAACGACGTGCTGGATTTGTCCAAAATCGAGGCTGGACATATGGATCTCAGGGACGCCCCTTTCGACCTCGGCGAGCTGCTGGATAACACCGTCGATGTTCTCGCCGTGCGGGCGCACGAGAAGCAGCTGGAGCTCACATGCCGGATTGATTCGGATGTTCCGCTCGAGGTCCAGGGTGATTCCGTGCGATTGAGGCAGATCTTGGTCAACCTCGTGGGAAATGCGGTCAAATTCACTGAAAAGGGCGAGGTTATGATCCGCGTTTCGCGGTTAATGGGACAGGACCCGGAAAGCCCTCTTCTCCATTTCGTGGTTCGCGATACGGGAATCGGAATCCCAAAGTCCGCTATGAATTCGCTTTTCAGTCCCTTCACTCAGGTGGATGATTCAACCACTCGGAAGTATGGGGGGACAGGGCTGGGTCTGGCGATTTCGAAACAGCTGGTTGACAGAATGGGAGGCCAGATCGGCGTCTCGAGCACGCCGGGGACCGGCTCAGAGTTCTGGTTCTCGATCCATTTCGGGTTGGCCAAGAACACCGCAACAGACAAGAGCGACCAAAGCATGCCGGGCAGACGCTTCCTCATCGTCGGGCGTCATGATCCGACCCGCGCTCAGATCGGGGATCTGCTGAAGTCCTTCGGTGCCGGGTATTCGGAAGAGCAAGACGCGGCCGAAATCGAGAGCTGCTTGCGCAGTGCCGCCGAGCGGCCTTTTGATGCCGTGCTGATCGACCTGTACCCTGATATTTCGACTCATTTGAAAGCGGTACGCGAACTCAAGGGGCGCAGCGAGTATCGGGATCTTCCGATACTCGCTATTACCCGATTGGGCGGGCGGCAAAGCCTCTTGGAGTTAAAGGGCCTCGTCGCGGTGGCGACGATGACGAAGCCAGTTCATCGGACGCGACTCGGTAGATGCCTCAGGGCGCTTTTGTCCGGAAGCGTTTCGATGGATTCGGAAAATCCCGAAGGGGCGCTCCGTGACTGTGATATCTGGAATCGGGAGGGAGTCTTCGAAGGCAAACGCATTCTCCTGGTCGAGGACAATGACACGAATCAGAGAGTCGCCGTAGCAATGCTGGGAAGACTCGGGATTCAGCCGACCGTCGCGATGAACGGTCGCGAGGCTCTGGAACTGATCTCCGCGCGAGCATTCGACCTCGTTCTCATGGATTGCCATATGCCGGACATGGACGGCTTTGACGCTACCGCGGCTATCCGACGATTATCCATCGATTGGCGGGGGTTGCCGATCGTCGCGATGACCGCCGATGCCAGCGAAGATGCCAAAAAAGCCTGCTTGGCTTCGGGAATGAATGATTTCATCTCGAAGCCGATCGGGCTTTCGGGAATTCGCGCCCTGCTTGAGAAATGGTTGCCGGTCCGGGAGCAGACTTACAATCGGTTGGCGGTCTGCGCGAGAATCGGTGACGATGGCGAGTTGCTGAAGGCGGTCGTCACAACCTACTTATCGGACGCCGCGAACCTCAGGATGAGGCTCGCCGAAATCGGTCCAGACGAGGACCTTCCGAAATTGCAGTCGCTCTTTCATCGCGTTAAGGGCGCATCCGCCAGCGTCGGCGGCGAGAAGGTCGCGAAGCTCGCCGAGCGAATGGAAGAAAACGCGAAGGCCGGCAAGCGGGACCGGGCACTCGAGCTCGTGCCGGCCCTGGAAGCTGCCATTCTTGAACTTCTAAGCGTTCTTGAGAAGGAAGTCGCATGAGTCATATCACCGATGAGGCCATTCCGATGGATAAACGGATCGTCATTCTTTCGGTCGATGACGATCCGGTAAGTCGGGTCCTTGTGGAAAAAACCTTTGGACAGCGGTTTACGGTTCTTTCGGCCGAGAACGGAGCACAGGCGATCCGAATTCTCGAAAACGTCTGGCCGGACCTCGTTCTTCTGGACATTATGTTGCCGGACATGGCGGGTTACGACGTGATCGAACGGGTTCACGGGATCTCATCGGAGATTCCGGTTCTGTTCATCACGGGCTTGAAGTCACCCGAGGACGTGCGGAAGGGATTTGACGCCGGAGCGGCCGATTACATCATCAAACCATTTAACTTGGTTGAAATGGAAGCACGCGTGAATGCCCACCTTCGGTCATCACATTATACCCGTTTGATTCGCGACGCCGCCCGAGTTGAAACGATGCGGGCGATGCTGGTCAGTCTGAAACATGAAATCAATAACCCTCTTGCCATCATTTTGGCGCATGTCTCCTCGGCGCCATCGAGCGAACGGGGCCGTGAATGGGTGGTCGGGATCGAGAGGCAGGTTCATCGGATCAGCGATCTTTTAAAGAGACTCGGAGAACTTGAGAAGATCGACTTCAAACGTTATGTAGGTTCAAGTTCGATGCTAAAGCTGAATTGATCGATATCTCCTCTTTCGGAGTTACGGAATAAAACTACCTCAAGCGGCTCGGATCTTTACTAAACGCGGAATGCTTCTTAGCTGGGGAAATCGTCGTATGATCTAACGTGCAACTTTTATCGGCACGTTCCCGACAAGCATGATTCTTACGTGGGCCAGTTTCTGCAGGAAGTGTTTCGGATGGTTGAGTCAGACGGGAGGGTACATTCATACGCCAAGCAACGACGTAAAAGACCCAGGAGTGAATAGTCGCTTACTTGGATTAGTTCTAAAGAATCGCTCTGCATTATGGCGCTACTCATTTGCGTTAGGTATCGGCCTATTTATGGTCGGTTTGAGTGACCGCTTTGACTGGATTGACAGGGGGCATTTGTATTCACTTAAGGTTGCTGGGGTCGTTGTTGTCGCGCTATTTTCGGGCATCATACCCGCGTTGATCGTGGCTGGTTTCGCGGCGATCGTTCTGGAATACTCCTTCATTGAGCCGATGCGGACAGCTTTTGACTCAGCGAGCAGTCTTCTTCGGGTCCTTTTGTATTTCTTTATAGCCGGCGTAACAGGGTGGCTTGCTAGCTATCTTAAGATGGTCGTTAATTCACTGCGGCTGACAGTCAGTGAAAGAGATCGTTCCATCAAAGCACGAGACGATGTGCTAGCTGTCGTTTCACACGACTTGAGGAATCCGCTCTCTGCCATCTCACTTAATGCCATGATACTGAAACGGCATGAGGAAAGAGCCGGTGGCGCATCACGCAAAACAGAGAACGCGGATGCAATCATCCGTTCCGCCCTTCGAATGGAACACCTCATTCAGGACCTTTTGGATGCATCAAAAATTGAGGCCGGGAAGTTCACGATTGAGAAGACACAACAAAATTCGCTTCTCATACAGAAAGGGCTGTATGAGACATACAGCCTCCGGGCGGACAAGGCACTGGTGTCCTTGCGAGTCGATTCACCGGATGAGGGAATAGATTTCTACGCCGATCACAATCAATTACTCCGGGCGATAGGTAATCTGGTCGATAATGCCATCAAATTTTCACCTCAAGGCGCATCTGTAGTTACAACAATTGAAAGACAAGGTTCAGCAGTGATCTTCGTTGTGCAAGACCAGGGGCACGGTATCCCGAAGGAGCAGTTGCCGCACATTTTTGAGAAGCATTGGCAGGGGGGTGACAAACAGCATAAGGGGGCGGGGATCGGCTTGTTCATAGCAAAGGCCATTATAGAGGCACACGGCGGAAGCATTTCGGTCGCAAGTCAAGTTGGGACTGGAACTACGTTTACCGTTACACTACCCATCGAAAAGCTGGCCGGCGAAAGCGGAAAGCAGAACGTCGCCTAAAACGAGGCGCGCACTCCTTTGTTTGATGAGCGATCAACTGCGAATGTCAAACCTCCTGAATACGCGACTTCTTTCTGCCGTCGCCATTTCTCAAAAACAGCTTTTCGATTTCAACAATGATGGCCACCGCGGCGCCGACCGTCAGGATATGAAGCCACGAACGCAAATCAATTGGAGCAGAACGGAAGAGATTGTTCATTAACGGCACGTAAGTAAAAAGGAGCTGGGCTCCGATCGTGAGCAGTACCCCAATCCAAAGAGGACGATTCGTGAACAATCCGATGTGAAACACCGAGCGGGTGAGCGATCGGCAGTTAAAAAGGTAGAATAGCTCCCCAAAAATGAGAACGTTGACAGCAACCGTCCTAGCGTACGCTTCACTTTGGCCACGTCCCAGCTCCATTTGAAAAAACACGAATGTTCCGATCAGCAATAAAGCCGAAACGAGCACGATCCGCCAGATCAGCGTCGAGGTGAGAATGGGAATTGAAGGTTCTCGAGGCGGCTTCGTCATACTATCCGGTTCTTTCGGCTCAAACGCGAGCATCATTCCAAGGAGAACCGCTGTGGTCATGTTAATCCAGAGGATCTGAACCGGCTCAATTGGGAGGATTGTCCCAAAAACAATCGACGTAATGATCACCGAGGACTCACCCCCATTGGTGGGAAGCGTCCAGACGATGAATTTGGTAAGATTCGCGAAAACGCCACGACCTTCCTCGACTGCTGCCACGATCGAGGCAAAATTGTCGTCAGTCAGAACCATCTCCGCGGCCTCTTTGGCCACCTCGGTGCCGGCAATTCCCATGGCGACGCCGATATCGGCCCTCTTTAGGGCAGGCCCATCATTCACCCCATCGCCGGTCATCGCCACCACATGCCCCCGTACTTGAAGCGCCTTCACCAGTCGAAGCTTCTGCTCGGGGGTCACTCGAGCAAAGACATGCGTCTCTTCCGCCACTACCGGAAGTTCGGAATCACCAATCTTTGCCAGCTCTCGTCCAGTCACTGCTTTGGGCTGGCGCCCTTCGGGTACCAGGTGAATCCGTGAGGCAATGGCCTCCGCTGTCGTCGCATGGTCGCCGGTGATCATCTTGACACGAAGTCCGGCGCCGCGGCATTCGTCAATCGCCTGAATCGCTTCAGGACGTGGCGGGTCGATCATCCCTTGCAAACCCAGGAAAGCCAGTCCGGCTTGAACGTCTTGATGACCGATCTTTTCCGTACCCTCGGGACATTTTCGTCGTGCGAACCCCAGAACTCGAAGGCCTCCTTGAGCCATCCGCTCGGCTTCGGCCACGATCATCGCCTTATCGATTGACGTCTCCCCGCCGTGATGATCAACGCACGAGTCGCAGCGCTCCATCACCGCTTCCAGTGCGCCCTTCAGGTAGAGAATTGGGCCACCGCTCTCGCTGGTCCTGTGGAGTGTAACCATGAACTGGTGTTGAGACTCGAACGGAATGGCATCGATTCGGGGAAACCGCTTTTCGAAGTCCTCCTTCGTAAATCCAAGACGGCGCGCCGAAACGATGAGGGCGCCTTCCGTTGGGTCTCCCTGAATGACCCAATTTCCCTCTTTGTGAATCAACTCGCTATCATTGCAAAGCAGCCCGGCGCGAAGACACTCGTCAAGAGCGGGCGCTTGTCCGGCTTTGACAGGGCCGTTGCCCTGCTGGTGGAAGCTGCCTTTGGGATCATACCCCTTCCCCTCGCTTCGAAATGACTGCCCGCCCGCGAACACTTCGAGCACCGTCATCTGATTTTGTGTGAGGGTCCCCGTTTTATCGGAACAGATCACCGTCGTTGACCCCAGCGTCTCGACCGCGGGGAGCTTGCGGATGATCGCGTGCCGTTTGGCCATCCTCGATACCCCCACGGCAAGCGTAATCGTGACCGCGGCCGGAAGCCCCTCGGGAATCGCGCTCACGGCCAACGCTACGGAGGTCATGAACATTTCAAGAAGCGATCTTCCCGTAAAGTAGCCGATCACGAAGGTAATCGACGCAAGTCCGAGAATCACCCATAACAACATGTGACTGAACGCCGCGATCTTCTGAGTCAATGGTGTTTTCAGCTCCTCGGTGCTGGAAAGAAGCTTGGAAATTCGGCCAATCTCAGTCTGTTCAGCCGTGGCTACCACAACCCCCTTGGCGTTGCCATAAGTCACGAGGGTTGACGCATAGGCGATGTTCTTGCGATCCGCGAGATCGGTATCCAAGTCCAATCGGATTTCGCTGTTTTTTTCGACCGGAACGGATTCTCCGGTCAGAGTCGACTCATCGATTTGAAGTTCACGCGATTTCACTAGCCTTAAGTCAGCGGGAACCTTGTCGCCGGGCTTCAGCAACACAATATCACCAGGAACTAGTTCTTCTGCGGATAACAGTTGGGTTTTAGAATGACGCAGAACGGTCGCGTGGGTATGCATCGTCTGAGCAAGCGCGGCCAAGGCGCTCAGGGCCTTTGATTCCTGTGTAAAGCCGATGATAGCGTTGAGCAGGATGACGCCGAGGATGACTCCCGAGTCGATGAATTCCCCTAAAAGCGCTGTCATAAGCGTTGCAATAATGAGGATGTATACGAGCGGCTGGTGAAACTGCATCAGGAAGCGAAGCCATCCCGGCTTCGCCCGACGTTGAGCCAAAACGTTGAGCCCGTATTCATCACGTCGCTCCTGCACCTCCGCGAGAGTCAGACCCACTTCAGGGTTTACCCCAAGCTGGTCAACAATCTCTTCACTAGAACGCGTATGAGAGCCTTGCTCCATTTTTGTACCTCGCTTGTGGACGAATTAGGCTCGTAGCAAGACTGAGGCTAGTCAGCGACCTTCGATGGTTTGCGTCGTCATCCTTTTCTGGAACGGCAATCGAACTCTGCGGACTGCAGCCCGGGTGTCCTTAGAACCGCGTCGGATACCGCTCCTGGTGTTTGATTCCCTTCAGCATCCTATCGATCCTCTTTAAGTTTTCGGATAGGGCTGCGGACGCGCTGGCACGTAACAAGCGCGCACCCTGAAATCTGGTTTGTCTTCAAGATCCCACTTCAACACGAAACGGTGCCCACCAGGCCTTGGCTTTGCAGTGGGTATGCCTTGCGCAAGAGACGTGCCGCACTCTTGTTACAAGGAGTCACGATCGTATGGTAAGAACTCTCGCGTTAATTCTTGGAATCGGTTTATTGGTCTTATCTCTTATCGAAATCGAAAGTCCGTACACTGAAAATTGGGTGGTCTGGCTGGGCCTGTTAGCGGCATTTGTCACGCTTTTCGTAGCGGTGATCGCGCCACGCCTGTCGGGCAGTCCGGTCAATCGCGCCGCCCCATTTTTGACTATCTCGATCATTCTTTTCGGAAATTGGGTGGGAGGAATTGCCGACCCGGCAATAGCTGCGTGGCTGCCTTGGTGGAATTTCGTTTTCGCATTGGCTTACTTGGCGGCCGGCATTGCGATCTATCGGACTCCGTCAGCACGCTCTTTCCACGGTCGATCGGCCGAGGAAATCAGGAGAAATCACCGCAAGAGCGCTTAGCTAGAAGCCCGCGAGATGGGTATCAATCCAGATAATTGAAATCCTCGAAGAAGATATCCTGAGAAGCAACCTTCTTCTTACGAAGTTGGGAAATGAGGGCATCCATCATCTGCTTGGGACCACAGATGAAGTACTGCGTGCTTTTGAGAGTTCCCAGATGTGACTCAATCTTGTCCACGGTAAGGAAGCCCTTTTCGTTGGAAAAGTAGGGAATGTAGTCGAATTTTTTGTTCCGCTCCGCCAACTTTTGAATTTCGGGGTGGTAATAAGCATGATTTACATCCTGGACGCTGTAATAGAGATAGGTATGCCCCCTGCGGCGCTGCTGAAGGCCCTCGTCTTCCAACATACTTAGAAAAGGTGTAATCCCTATCCCTCCGGCAATAAGGACGGCCGTCGCGTCAGAGTGTCGAAGATAGGGTTCTCCAAACCGTCCATAAGGCCCAGAAATTCTGGCGCGATCTCCCTTCTTCAGCATTCCGATTCTGGACGTATAATCGCCAAGTTCCTTGATGGAAATGCGCAACAGTTTTTCCTGCCTTGCTGATGATATCGAAAACGGGTGCGCTTCACGCCGTAGAGCTGAATTCATGAATGCGACATAGAGATATTGACCCGGTTGATAACAGAGGAACTCAGCCAAGGGGGCTAGGTAAATCTCCCAAACTTTTCCCAACTTTACTATGCGCTCGATTTCATAATTAAACCGAGGGCCGACAAATCGATATAAAATCCTTATATAGATGAATCCAAAAAGTCCCAAGGCAATCCACCCATAGATCCAGCCCATCACAACTGGATATTTGGCAACATCAGCTTCAACGAGATAAACGTGCGTAGCGACAGCAAGGAGAAATAGACCAAAGAATTCATGAGAGCGCTTCCAATGGTGGTAGGCTATCTTGAGCCAGCGACTGAGAACGATGAGCACCAAAAAAACGATCAGTGCGACAATGCCACTATTCTCCGCAGGCTTGTCGGAGAACCAGAAATATCTAAAAAAGGATCGGATATCGGGCAAACGATCTAACGCGAGAAAGACGGGATGAACCAATATTAAAAAGAAAGCCAGAGATCCCATTCGACAGTGACTGCGATACACATGATCCAGACTTCCGAAGAGCTGTTCGATCCACTTGGCTCTGGTGCTCAGAAGAATTGTCCAACAAATAAGGATTGTCGCAGACAAGCTTGCTGTCTTTGCGACGTATTTGTACGGATTTTCGAAATAGTCGTCGAAGTAGATTTTAGACCCGATCCAAATCAATAAGGTAAGCAAAACGGATATCGCAACGAGAGGGAACCCGATATGTCTGGATCGTTCGATCTGGTGCTTGGCTGTTATAGGTGGTGTTTTCATCGATTGAGGTTACCGCGGAGCATACCGCAGAAACCCATTGCAAGTGGGATTCCGAGATCGCAGGCAGAGCAGCAGGAATGGGATCGATGGCTCGGCGAAGTCACAAGTTGCGCTAATCGTGATTACGTCGTTATCAGTCGTTAAATCTACGAAATTTGCGGGGGGAGTCAGCTCGCCGAGAGCGGGACATCAAATCGTTAAGGAGCTGCTTCGGTACTGAACTTGCAAAACTCACACGTCGGCGCAATGGGTCGACATTGGGGTGGGTTCGTGAGTTCATTCTACATCATAATTTCTGGGGTAGTCTTACTCAGCGTTATCCTTGGGGGCATTCGCATCGTTATCGGGCCGACGCATGCCGACAGGATGCTTGCCGTACAGTTTTTCGGCACCTCGGGCACCGCTATCGCGCTCCTCCTCTCGGGCGCTCTGGACCGTCCTGCACTTCGTGATCTTGCGCTGGTGCTGGTCGCGCTCGCATCAGTAACGACTGCGGCCTTTACGCGCGACAATTTCCAGAGGAGCTCGTCATGAAAGATCTCTTCTCCGTCCTCATGCTGAGTCTGGGTGCAGGCCTCTTTGTCGCTGGAAGTATCGGTTTGCTTCGCTTCCCGGACCCGACTAGTCGTCTGCATGCATTGACCAAAGCGGATGTTCTGGGACTTGGGGCGATCGTTCTCGGCCTTTTATTACAGGCTGATACGGCCGTTGTGGGTCTCAAGTTGCTTCTGATCTGGGCACTCGCCCTACTTGCAAGTGCAACCAACTGTTACCTCATCGCGCGTTGGATCGGTTGTCAGGGAACCGCTGACGATGGTGCTTGACCTTCTCCTCGCCGCATCGCTGCTCCTGACTGCTTGGCGTTCCCTGTATGCAAATGATCCTCTTCAGGCAGTCGGACTTTTCGTTGCCTACGGCCTATTACTCGCACTCGCATGGGCCCGGCTCGACGCTCTGGACGTTGCGCTAGCGGAGGCCGGCATCGGCGCCGGCCTGACCGGCGCACTGCTACTCGGGGCATCTCGTCATGCTGCCGATCGATCTTTCTCCGATCGAATCGCCAGCCCGATGATGCGCGCGTTCCTCGCCGCAGGCGCTCTTTCATTGACGTCGATTGTTGCGCTAGCACTCTGGAGTCTCCGTAAACCGCGCGGCCCTGGTATAGCGCCGCTAGTGTCCGCCAAGCTATCTGAGAGCGGGGTTAAACATCCAGTGACATCGGTACTGCTGAATTTCCGCAGCTGGGACACTCTGCTGGAGATAGGCGTCCTTGTCGTGGCGGCGTTCTCAATATTAGCGCTTCGATTGGCTCGAAGTCCTCCACGCAAGTACGACCCAATGCTCGCGGCGCTCGTGCGCGTGATGGTACCCATCCTGGGAGTGTGTGGCGGCTACTTGCTTTGGGCCGGCAGCCATCGTCCCGGAGGAGCGTTCCAGGCCGGAGCTCTGCTGGGAGCGGCGGGTGTGCTGCTGCAGCTCGCTGGGTACGACCTGCTCGCAGACTCCGCTCGACGAGGGTTTCGCGCGTTGCTGGTCGTGGGGTTCGGGACATTCCTTTGCGTTGGGATCGGCGTATCCACTTTGGGCCACCAAATACTTGAGTATCCGCCCACGCAGGCGGGCTCCCTCATCTTTTGGATCGAGCTCGTGGCTACGATATCAATCGCCGTAACGCTTAACCTGCTCTATGCGGCTAGCGGATCTGGAGCAACGTAATGACCGCGCAGTATTCCGTCTACGCGTTGGCCGGGGGACTGCTAGTTGGCTTCGCCTTCCATGCTCTGGCGATTCACACGCATGTGCTCAAGAGAATTCTTGCCTGGAACACGCTCGGCAGCGCCGCGTTTCTAGTATTTGGAGCTATCGCCAGACGAAATACGGGCGCTCCTGACCCTGTCCCGCATGCCATCGTCATCACTGGAATTGTGGTAGCCATCAGCAGCACCGCACTGGCTCTCGCCTTGGCCCGCCGAATCGACGAGGAGAACAAGAAATGAGCGGCGCTCTTCCGATTCTGATCGGTGGACCTTTTGCCGCCGCGATGGTTTCGTTTCTTTTCACTGGAGCGATCGGACGCGCTCTCTCAGTTTTGCTTGCGACTGCCTCGGCGGTGGCGGCGCTCGCAACTTCTATCGAAGTCATGCGCTCGGGCGTACAAATTCATGCGCTGGCAGGCTGGGGGGCCCCTCTCGGCATCGAGCTCCGGATCGATGGACTTGCCATGCTGATGCTC
Organism: Bdellovibrionales bacterium RIFOXYD1_FULL_55_31; assembly: GCA_001770175.1. Taxonomy (GTDB): domain Bacteria; phylum Bdellovibrionota; class UBA1018; order UBA1018; family UBA1018; genus XYD1-FULL-55-31. Next base: position 32,084 of record MEQK01000101.1, read on the forward strand.
CTGCTTACGGCCGGAATCTCTCTTGCCGTGACCACCTTCGCGGCTGGGTACTTAAAAGGGGATGCGCAACCTCATTTCTGGCCCCTTTGGTATTTTCTTTGGGGCGCACTCAATACCGTGTTTCTCGTTTCCGACATCTTCAGCCTGTATGTGTGCCTGGAGCTGATCACCTTGGCTGCAGTCGGCGGAACCGCGCTCTCTGGCGACCGAATCGCGCTCTCCGCGTCGCTTCGATATCTCATGAGCGCTATCATGGGCTCGCTCGCCTATCTCCTGGGTGTGGCAATGATCTATGCGCAGGTCGGCACGCTTGACCTCACGCAGCTCTCAGGCCGGTTAGGCAGCAGCTGGTCGAGCGGAGCCGCGCTAAGTCTGGTAACCGCGGGACTGGCGATGAAAACAGCCCTCTTCCCCCTCCATTTCTGGTTACCGGCTGCGCACTCCCTAGCGCCGGCGCCGATCAGCGCCGCGCTCTCGGCAATGGTGGTGAAGGCATCTTTCTACGTGCTTCTACGTTTTTGGTTTCAACTTTCCGAGCCCACTTCCAACCAACTTGCCGCACATCTTCTGGGTGCGCTCGGCATGGCTGCGGTGTTGTGGGGTTCCGTCCAAGCCGCGCTACAAGAGCGCTTGAAGCTCGTGGTTGCCTATTCGACTGTCGCGCAGATCGGCTATCTCTTTTTTATTTTTCCGCTGTTTGGAGGCGCGCTGGCCGCAGGGAGATCAGAGTGGGCACAGGAGGCATGGAAAGGTGGAATCATCCTCATCTTGGCCCACGCTGTTGCGAAATCCGCGATGTTTCTGGTCTCAGGAGCCTTGCTCCAGACGTTCGGCTCTGACCGCATCAGCGACTTGAAGGGGGCCGCGGTGCGTGCTCCGTTGACGTTGGCAGCCTGGGGCATCGCCGGCATCAGCCTGATCGGGCTTCCGCCAAGTGGAGGCTTCATCGCCAAATGGCTTCTTCTAACAACAGCGATTCGCCAGGAGTATTGGCTGTACGTCGCGGTCCTGCTGCTCGGAGGACTGCTCGCTTCTGTCTATGTTTTCCGGGTGCTGTGGCACTCGTTTCTCACTCCCGAGGAGATGCCCTCCGTTTCTCGGATACCTGGATCAATGTCGATCTCGATCCTGGCACTCACCGTCGTTCTGCTGCTCATGGGCCTTCGACCAGCGATTCCGCTGGAATTTACGCTGATCGGCATCCCTTTGCCCGCAGGAGACCTACGGTGAACTGGAATTTCTGGCTGCCAATCTTTCTTCCACTCAGCTCGCTCGTAACCGCGCTTCTTATTCTTGTCATACGAGAAAACCAACACAGGCTGCGAACGTTCGTGAACCTTCTGGGCGCGACGCTCAAGATAGTAATGGTCGCGGTGGTGGGCTATGGCGTATACACGCAGCACGCTTACGAAGCCCGAATGCCACTCTCACTCACTCTTGATCTCGTCCTGCGAGTAGACGACATTTCGCTTTTGTTCCTAGCCCTATCTTCGACGCTCTGGTTCCTCACAACCATCTTCGCCGTTGGCTACCTCGAGGGATCACCGCACCAAAGCCGTTTCTTCTGCTTCTTCAGCCTCTGCATGACCGCCACCATGGGGATCTCGTTGGCTGGAAACCTGATCACTTTCTTGATTTTTTATGAAATGCTGACGCTGGCGACTTACCCGCTGATTGTCCATCGCGGTACCGAGAAGGCGCTGCGCGCCGGCAGAATCTATCTTGCCTACACTCTAGTCGGCGGCGCTGTGACACTGGCCGGCACGGCCTGGATACATACCCTTGTCGGGCCTACCCAGTTCGCTCATGGCGGCGTACTGGCTCCGCTCGCCCCAACTCACCGGCATCAGCTACAGGCTATCTTCACGCTCATGATTGTCGGGCTGGGCGTCAAAGCTGCGCTTTTTCCGCTGCACGGATGGTTGCCAACCGCAATGGTGGCACCCGCGCCGGTGAGCGCACTTCTCCATGCAGTCGCGGTGGTAAAGGCTGGAGTTTTCGGGATCGTACGCCTGATCTACGATGTCTTCGGCGTAAAATTCGCGGTCTCGCTGGGCGTACTGGCGCCGCTCTCCTGGCTTGCCGGATTCACAATCGTTTATGGATCCATTCGAGCTCTATTTCAACACGACCTCAAGCGACGGCTGGCCTACTCAACAGTGAGCCAGCTCTCTTACATCGTCCTTGGTGCAGCCGTTTTTGGGGCCTCGGGCACGATCGGAGCGCTTGCGCATCTGGTGCACCAAGGCTTGATGAAGATCACGCTCTTCTTCTGCGCGGGAATCCTCGGCGAGACGTGGGGCATTCACGGCGTCGACGAGCTATCAGGGATTGGACGACGCATGCCACTCACGATGGGCGCCTTCACGATAGCCGCATTCGGAATGATCGGCACGCCACCAATGGCAGGCTTCGTCAGCAAATGGTATCTTGGGCTCGGCGGCGTGCGTGCGGGTGACTATTGGGTGCTCGCGGTCCTGATCGCTAGCAGCGTGCTGAACTGCGCCTACTTCCTGCCCATCATTCACGACGCCTGGTTCGGTAAGTCACGACAGGATTCGGTTGCATTGCCTCAACGGCGCTCATTGGTTGTTCCCGCCGCCGAGACGTCGCTTCCGCTGCTTCTGCCCGCACTAGTCACCGCGTTCATGTCGCTGACTGCTGGTCTGTTCGCAGGCTCCCACTTTAGTCCGCTCGGGGCCGCGCGCCTTATTACCGAGAGGATGTACGCGCCGTGAACGGGGCAATTCTACTTGTTTCGGCGCTCATTCCTCTTGTACTCGCGATCACGGGACTCCTTAATGGGGCACGCGTCGCCATGGATCGAATCACGCCCTGGGCTCCGCTACCGGCCCTACTTACGGCTCTAATTGCACCATCGCTGCAGGTATCCATGCCGTCACTTTTGTTCGGCGCTGAATTTGATCTGGATGCGCTCGGCAGGGTTTTTCTAGGACTCTCTGCCGTGCTTTGGCTCGCTGCCGGACACTTCTCGTGCGGATACTTTGAGAATCGAAAGAGCGAGCGACGACACCGATTTTTCTTCCTTCTCACCATGTCCGGAAATCTCGGGTTGACCGTCGCCGCCGACGCGGTGACGTTCTATTCTTTCTTCGCTCTGATGACTTTCTCGGCCTACCCACTCGTGATCCATGACGGAACTGAGAACTCCCGCAGGGCGGGACGAAGCTATCTGCGCCTCGCAATTCTAGGCGAAATGCTGCTACTCTCAGGCCTCTTGCTCGCGACGTCACAAGCCGGAAGCACGGAGTTCAGTGCGCTACCGAAAGCGATCGCCCTAGCGCCGAACCGTAACACAATCATCGCGCTGCTCCTTGCCGGCTTCGGCGTCAAGGCCGGACTCGTGCCGCTGCACGCATGGCTTCCCCTCGCGCACCCGGCAGCACCAGCGCCCGCGAGCGCTGTGCTCAGCGGCACCATGATCAAGGCTGGAGTGCTCGGGTGGCTTCGAGTTCTCCCGTTGGGCGACTTGGAGTCATCCACCTGGAGCGGGATCCTGCTAGCCTCGGGAATCTTCATGAATCTTTACGGAGCGATCTGCGGATTCGTTCAGGTTCGCCCCAAAGAGGCGCTTGCGTATTCCAGTGTCAGTCAGATGGGCTACCTTACGTTGGCAGCAGGTCTCGCGCTCGAACCTGACGGCGTCGCGCCGGCCGCCATAGCGGCGTGCGCCGCGTATACCGTCCATCACGGCATCGCCAAGGCCGCGCTGTTTCTAGGAGTTGGAGCCCTCTCGCACGCGGACGGTCCTCGGGTGCGGGTGCTTCTCCTGACGGGATCTCTCTATTGCGGGCTTTCGCTCGCGGGTTTCCCGCTAACCACTGGAGCTTATGCGAAGTGGCTGCTCAAGAGTATCCCCGCGGGAAAGACTTGGAACGCTTGGGCGAGTCCGTTGTTGCTAGTCACCTCTATTGCGACAGCATTTTTAGTTGCGCGGATTATAATGCTCCTTGTCCGCCTGCAGCCCGACCAAGTGAAGCACGCGTACGGTTTTCCTCTTGCGATGCGCCTTCTTCCGGCATGGGGTTCGCTCGTACTCCTCGGCGTGCTGGGTCCTTGGTTGCTCCCGATCGCGTTGAGAAGTGCTGGCCTACACGTCACGAGCTTTTCCGCACTGGAGCACATCGGAGGCGGCGCTGCGCTTGTGCTCTGGACGACGCCGCTACTGTACATTGGAAGGCGTCTCTGGCTTCGAACCGCTGCGCAGCCGGCAATCCCACCCGGAGACCTCCTAACTTTCGTTGGCAGCAAGCTTGAGAGGCTCACTCCCATAAGCAAGTTTCTCGCTGTATTCACCCCTTGGAAGAAACCTTTCTCAAGGTTCACCCAAATCCGAACAGAGGGACTTATTAAGGCGGTCGTGCGAATGGAAGAGGCGCAGACTCGGTGGGACTTCGGAATGATCGCGCTTGCGCTGACCTGGACGACGCTTTGGGTGTTTTTGCACTGGAGAACGGGATGAACTCGCCAGGGCTGCGGTGGTCAGTCAACGCACTTCTCTTAGGGTTCCTTTGGTGGGTAATCTCCGAAGGATACTCTTATCAGCCGTGGTTTGGTCCCTCACTTGTCGTTGCCGCTCTCGTGTTCCGCATCCTGCTCAGCCGCGATTCGGGACCGGCCATTTGCTGGCCCGCTCTCGTTGGATTACTTCCATTTTTCCTCTACCACTCAATCCGAGGTGGTCTACAGGTCGCAGCTAGCGCGCTTAATCCAGGCACACGCGTTTCTCCACGGTTCGTTACAATTCCGCTCAGGATTCCCGAAACCTATATCGTGCCACGCCTGGTGTTTGCGACAGTCTTGGGTTTGTTTCCGGGCACTCTCAGTTGTGGATTGCGCGGGAATGAATTAACGATACACGTGCTCGATGATCGTCTGGTCGATCTCGGAGCAGTCCATGCTCTAGAGAGGCGGATCATCGCGCTCTTTCACATAAACTGAGCGTCGTAAGCCAGACATAGGAGGGTACACTTGTCCGGAAATCCTCTGGAGAATTCCGAAATTGAGGAACAGATCAGTGATGTTGGCCCACGGCGGGAGCATTTCGGTCGCAAGTCAGGTTGGGACTGGTACTACGTTTACCGTTACGTTGCGTCGCTTGACATGAAGAATTGAGGTTATGTTGGATATTCTGATAATCGATGACGAAACCAGATTGTTGCCCATTTCCTCTCTTTGGGAGCCGGAAATCGAAACCAGGCGGCATAAGTTTTGGAGGAACAAATCCCTGAGGAATTTCAATGAGCGATCAGCCGACAGATTTTCGCAACTCTGGCAGCATGCTTAATCGCGCCGTACTTTTGGCGGCAACGCTGGTGTTTGTTCTTTGTTTTTTGCGGAAGATTGCCTTTATTGTCTTGTTTTTCCTTTTTGCCCTGATTTTTGGGATGGCAATGAACCCTTTCGTGGCCTGGATGGAAAAAAGAGGGATTCCGCGCATCGTCGGAAGCCTGATCGCCGCTACAGGCGTCATGATCGTGGTAGGAGGTTTGGGTTGGCTCATTGTCCCAATCATTGCGGACCAGGCAAGCCAGCTTTGGTCCAGCCTCCCTGAGTACCTGTCGCAAGTCTCTGCGAAATTCGCCGCATGGCTTGATGCTTATCCGCAGCTTCAAAAGCGCTTAAGCCTTGACTCAGAGGCCGCCAGCCGCGTCTTGTCAGGTGCATCAGGCGTTCTTGGCGGATTACTGAATGTCTCGCTTTCCATAGTGACGGCCATCGCTCTGCTCATCGTCTTTGCCACCTTGGTCATGTATGTTTTGATCCGGCCTCGCCCGCTCATTCATGGTCTTTTACAGGCCATACCAAAAAGACACCGTGACCCGATGGCGCGCGCCTTGGCCAAAAGCTCCACAATGGTGCAAGCCTGGGTCACTTCAAATGTCATCGTGGGGGGAGTGGAGGCCGTTGCGTCGTGGGTGTTTCTAACGTGGATGAATGTTCCTGGCGCAACGGTCTGGGCGGCGCTAACATTTTTTTCAGAAATGGTGCCGAAGCTTGGACCCTATATTATGGCCGTTCCGCCCACACTAGTGGCTTTTGCCGTAGATCCAAGGACCGCGCTTTGGACGGCGCTTTTCTATATGGCGCTTAACGAGATCACTGGCGACACGTTGGCGCCCTGGATACGCGGAAAACAAATGGAGCTTCATCCCGCTTTTCTCATTTTGGTCATGCTTGCGATGGCAAGTGCATTTGGCCTGCTGGGGGCGCTTATTTCGACCCCGCTCGCGGGGTTTATTAAGGCGTTCTATGAGGAGTTCTGGCTTCGGGACCAGGTTAGCGATCCTGAAAATCGTCTTCGAGTGGAAGCCGTGATTCACCGTAACACCGACTGGAAGCCCCGCTCACCGGGTAAGGCCGAGGGCCAAGATCAGCTGGAGAAGGCGGGATGAGCCACGCCAATGAGATCATAAAAAGTGGCGAAGGGATTCATCCGTGTGACCCAAGGGTTAGGCTGGCCGCGGAACGAACGTATCTTGCCTGGATTCGAACTGGACTTGCGGTGAGCGCACTTGGATTCGTCGTAGCGAGGTTTCACTTGAGTGAGGAGGGCGCTGCAACTTCGGGGAGCGAATTTATTCCTCATTCACTTCTGATCGGCTCGATCTTGATCATCCTGGGCGCGGTATTCCAGTTGCTTGCGGGGTATCGGTATGTCCATTTCCTTCGTGCCGCCGAGCGGCGCGCTGTCTATCCGCTCTCTGAATGGCTTCCGGAAGTTCTCCTGTCTATGATTCTTCCGCTGGTGGCAGCGGCAATGGTGCTTCGGCTGGCGCTACTGGCTGGGTGAACCCAAACCGGAGAACCGGATAATCCCGGTTCGTACATTATCAAAAATGGTCGGGGTGGCGGGAGAACCACTCTCTGATTGGATTTTCTACTTATATCCCGCGATCCACCGTCCGCGATGCTTTGGCGCGATCAAGCGTTGCCTTCCGCGCGCGGGGTCGAAGGCCGAATAGCTCCGTTAGCGGTGCCTCGCCTTATGGGTACGCCTTGGTTGCCGGAAAGTTGACCGAAGACCCGCGTGAGCAAAAGGTTGTCCGCTCGATCATGACGCATTGGAAAGCGGGTAGGGGATATTGTGCCTTTGCCGGTGCCCTCAATCGCCAGGGCATCCGGCCTCGCACAGCCAAGGCTTGGGACCATTCTGTCATTGAGTCATCGTTCAACGTCATCTCAAACTGTCTCGTTAACCGCAGGAGGTACATATGAGATTATCAAAACTGGTTTCTATCGCCGCTATGCTTGCTGTTCTGGCTGTCACTTCGGGACAGCTCCCTCGGATTCTTCACCAGGTCCCGGTAGCGCAACTTCATCTGATCCAGGATTCGCCGGCTTCGAAGTGGGGCCAGGCGATGCTCTTGCCACAGACGAAATAGTTCTGAGGGCCAGCTAGAGTTGTCTGGCGGTTAGGGGTGTCTCTCGCCATGCGCTTTGGCTGAGCTTTCTTACGGTGCGGACTTCGATGCTTCATTAGAAGGGTCGCTTTCCTCTCCTGAGCTGTT